>NZ_BAAARY010000004.1:0-229314 GCF_039532605.1 Pilimelia columellifera subsp. columellifera | reverse complement strand
ACCGAGGGCCCCGCGCCCTCTCCAACACCGTCCGTTATGGACGAGGTGCCCGTGTCGTCCCCGCCGACGATCACGCCCTTGCTGAGATCACCTCATTGTGGCCGCGCTGCGACCGTGAAGCCCCCGTCGAGCACCTGCCACGACAACTTCTCCGGCAAGGAAACGCATTCCCCGCGCAGGTGAGCGGCTTCGCGTCAGACCCACCTTCTCGCCACCTTTGCCACTCCCACGGCTATACGGGGACGCCAGGTCCGGCCGGCTCGTGTCTAACAATGGTGATCGCGAGGCCGAGAATTCCGACTGGTCGGGTGGTCTGGTTGGAATATGGCAGGTCACCGGATACCGTGGGAAATATGTATTTAAAACGCTCGGCCGCGCTCGCGGTGACCGTCGTGTTGATCGCGGCCGGCGCCGTCGCAGCTTGGCGTTGGGTCGCGCCGTCCGACGATCCGATCACGGCGCCGCAGGCCTCGCCGGAGCCCGCCGGGACGGCTCGTACGCTCGTCCTCTACGACTCGACGGGGCCCTACGCGGCGCTCGGTGAGCTGTACGCCGCCCAGGCCGCCAATCTCGTATCGCACTTCGGGACGTGGACCGCGCACCCGGTGGCCGACTACCGGGCGGGTGAGTCGCGCGGATACACCGCGACCGTGTATATCGGTTCGACCTATGACGAGCCGATGCCCAAGGCGTTCCTGAAGGACGTGGCCGCCGGCGCGCGACCGGTGCTGTGGTTGGGCGACAACCTCTGGAAGCTGGCCAAACCGCATCCCGAGGTGGCCGCCCGCGCGGGCTTCGGCGCGCCGAAGCTGGATACCGCGCCGGTCGCCGAGGTCCGGTACAAGGGCACCTCGCTGACCCGTGATGTGGCCAACGCCGGCGGGATCTTCCGGACGGCGATCACGGACGAGGCGAAGGCGTCGGCAGTCGGCGACGCGGTGCGGGCTGACGGGAGCACGTACCCGTGGGGTGTTCGCGGCGGTGGCGGGCTTACCTTCATCGGTGAGGTGCCCTTCAGCTACACATCACCGGACGACCGCTACCTCGCCTTCGCCGACGTGCTCTTCGAGGTTCTCGCGCCCGCTACGGTCCAGCGGCACCGCGCGCTGGTGCGGATCGAGGACGTCGGCCCGCACTCGGATCCGGCCAAGCTGCGGCAGATCGCCGACTATCTGTACAAGCGCAAGACGCCGTTCGCGGTCGCGGTGATCATCGTGTATGACGACGCGACCGGCGTATACAACGGCGGGACCCCGGTGCACAAGGCGATGAGTCAGGCGCCGGAGGTCATCGCGGCGTTGAAGTACATGGTTGAGCGCGGCGGGACGCTGATCATGCACGGGTACACGCACGGCTACCCGAGCGGCCCGAATCCGTACGGGGTGAGCGCCGAGGACTTCGAGTTCTACCGCGCGCACGTCGACGCGGCCAACCAGGTCGTGCTTGATGGCGCGGTGTCCGAGGACTCCGCGGCGTGGGCGGCGAAGCGGGTCGCCGCCGCGCGGCGCGAGTGGACCGCCGCCGAGCTGCCGATGCCGAGCATCTTCGAGTTCCCGCACTACTCCGCGAGCGCCGTGGACTACCAGACGATCTCGCCCAAGTTCGCGGCCCGGTACGAGCGGGCCATGTACTACAGCGGCGTGCTGTCCGGCGGCAAGGTCGACCCTGAGCGCTGGGCCAGTCAGTACTTTCCGTACGCGGTACGCGATGTCTACGGTTCGGCGATCATCCCGGAGACGCTCGGCAACGTGTCCTCGCAGCGCTACAACCAGAACGGCATCCGCACGCCGGCCGACATCCTCGCGTCCGCGAAGCGGCAACTGGTGGTCCGTGACGGCGTGGCGAGCTTCTTCTACCACCCGTTCCTGGGCCTGGAACAGTTGCCGGAGTTGATCGAGGGCATCCAGGCGATGGGCTACACGTTCACGTCTGCCCCGAGTCTCATCCTGCCCAAGTAGACCCTGCCCGGCCACCGCGAGGCTGGGCATCGAATCTCGCTTCACGCCCCGAACCGAAGTGGGTAACGTGTTGGCCATGTCCTTCCAGATCTACGAGTGACGCCTACGTCCGCCGCGTCCCTGTCCTTTCGTATATCTGGAGATCAGCATGTCTCACATCGCCATGTGCGGCGTACCTGCCGTCAGCCATGTCCTGCCTAGCCTGGAGCTGATCCGGGAGTTGGTCAACCGGGGGCACCGGGTGACCTATGCCAACGGGACTGCTGTCGCCGACCTCGTCGCCACCACCGGCGCCACGCTGGCGCCGATCGAGTCGACGCTGCCGACCGCCGACAACGACTGGCCAGACGACCCGATCGGCGCGATGCGGGTCTTCCTCGACGACAACATCCAAGCCCTTCCGCAACTACATGCCCACTACGACGACGACCCCGCCGACCTCTACCTGTACGACATCGGCTGCTACGCGGCACGGGCGCTGGCGGAGTCGCAGGGTCAGCCGATCGTGCAGCTGTCCCCCACGTATGTGGCGTGGGAAGACTTCGTGGGGGCGCTACCGGGGGCGAACGAGTTCGGGACGGTTTTCTCCAACTGGCTGGCTTCCAGCGGGGCGACCACCACGAACTGGGAGACGTTCATGGCTCGGCCCGCGCGTGCCCTGGCGTTGATCCCCCGGGCGATGCAGCCCTTCGTGAACCGGGTCGATGAGAGGGCGGTCACGTTCGTGGGTCCGTGCCTCGGACCCCGCGAGAGCTGGACCCGGCCGCACGGCGACGACAAGGTGCTGCTGGTGTCGCTGGGCTCGGCATACACACGGCAGCCCGAGTTCTATCGGCAGTGCGTGGCCGCGTTCGGGAACAGGCCGGGATGGCATGTGGTGCTCCAGATCGGCAAGCACGTGGACCGTTCCGAACTGGGGTCGATCCCGCCGAACATCGACGTCCGCCCGTGGGCGCCACAGCTGGCCATCCTGGAGCACGCGGACGCGTTCGTCACACACGCGGGCATGGGCAGCAGCAGCGAGGCGCTGTGGACAGGGACGCCGGTGATCGCCGTGCCACAGGCGGTGGACCAGTTCACCAACGCGGACAAGCTGGTCGAACTCGGCGTGGGGCGCCGACTGGAGACGACATCAGCCACAGCCCAGGTTCTGTGGGAGACGCTGATGGAGCTGACCGGGGATGCCTCGGTCGTCGCGCGGAGCGCTGAGCTGCGGGCAGAGGCTCGGGCCGAGGGCGGAACGGCACGAGCGGCCGACATCCTGGAGTCGATTCTCCTCTGACGCCTGGTTCGCTATTCACTCTGCCGGACCCCCGCGGACACAAGCGAAGGGCCAACCCGGGTGCTCGTGGCCAACCGCTGGCATCCGTCATCGAGACCCTGCTCGGACCGCGGCTGCCAGGCGGGTGGCCTGCACTCCTCAGGTCAGCTGGTGCGGCGCCGCCGACGAGGCTGACGCTGCTGACCACGCCGCGGAGCGCGTTGCGCGGGGCGGCCGGAACGGCGGCGGCAGTGGTCGACGCCGCGGCGACAGTCGCCGCCCGAGCCGCGCAGCGAGCGGAGCAGACCGCTCACGCTGCGGCCGCCGAAGCTACCGAGAACACCGCGCAGGTCGTCCGGGACACCGCGACCGCCGCCGCGGCGATGACCGCTGCGGCCGCCGACGCTGCCGGGTACGTCGCGTCAGCCAGTCACCCCACATCACGGGCCGCCGACGATGTGGCTCTGGGAATCACGCCCGGCCGACGCCACCGCCGCCGCGGCCGCCGCGACGGCCGCCGCCACGCTGACGGCGGCGAGGGCCGCCGAGCGGGCCCGGTACGAAGCCCAGTTCCACGGACAGGCCGACCTGTTGGGCGCGGCCGTCGACAGCCTCGGTGAAGGGGTGGCGGTTGTGGACCAGCACGGATCCCCGCTGCTGCACCATCGCGCCGCTGTAGCGCTCGGGGTGCAGGAGGACCCAGACTCCGAGGACCGGCCGGAGCAGAGATTCGGACTCTTCCACCCCGACGGCGCCCTGCGCCGCGCCCACGCCGGGACCACCCGGATGAACCAACTGATCGACGACCTGCTGCGCTACGCCGCCACCGACGCTGCGCTCGTCATCGAAGCCAGCTTCCATCGCGCCCACGCCACCGGCCCCTACAGCGGTACCGGACTCGGACTGCCGATCTGCCAACGCATCGTGCGCAACCACGGTGGCCACATCCATGCCACCGACAATCCCGGCGGCGGCACCCGTATGCGCTTCACACTGCCACCGGCGCCGCACCCGGCCAAGGCGACCCGGTTGTCGCCCGAGCCCACGTAAGCCAAACCCCGCGTAGCCGAACTCGACGACGTCCGCGGGGTGGTGGTGGAAGCAGTGGGGCCCGGCAGGTGATCCTGCCGGGCCCCACTGACGCGCTGGTTTACTGCTGGCGGCCCGAGGTCTCCAACTCCTTGCCGGACGAGCCGGCGAGCGGCTTGGCCGGCGCCGCCGGCTCCTCGACCGGGTAGAAGAAGCCCTTGATCGCCGGGGCGAGCGCCCCGATCCGGTTCATCTTCTTCGGCACCACCCAGCCGGTGTACTCCAGCTCGGTGTGACCGTGCTCATCCGGCGCGGCCAGCGGCTGGTGGATCTCCACGAAGCGGCCGTCAGGCATCCGCTTGATGATGCCGGTCTCGACGCCGTGCGCGAGGACCTCACGGTCGTGCTGCTGCAGGCCCAGGCAGACCCGCCGGGCCGCCCAGTAGGCCAGCGGCGGCAGCAGGAGCAACAGGATCCGACCGGCCCACGTCATCGCGTTGAGGCTGATCTCGAAGGTCTCGGCCACGACATCGTTGCCGCCGGAGATCGCCAGGACCATGTAGAACGTGATGGCCATGGCGCCCAGAGCGGTGCGGTCCGGCACGTCCCGCGGTCGCTGGAGCAGGTTGTGGACCGTCTTGTCCTTGTTCCGTCGCGCCTCGATGAACGGGTACGCCCCGGCCAGCGTGAACATGATGCCTGGCAGCACCACAGTGGGCCAGAACAGCGGCGGCAGGGTGTGGCCGAACGCCCGGACCTCCCAGGGCGGCATGAGCCGCGTCGAGCCGTCCAGGAACATGACGTACCAGTCGGGCTGGCTCGCCGCCGAGACGATCGCCGCCTCGTACGGGCCGAACAACCAGATCGGGTTGATCGACAGCAGGCCGGCCATGAGGGCGATGACCCCGAACACGATGGCGAAGAAGCCACCCTGCTTGATCACGTATCGGGGGAACATCCGTTCGCCGACGACGTTCGTGTTCGTCCGGCCCGGTCCCGGCCACTGGGTGTGCTTCTGCTTGAACACCAGCCCCAGGTGGGCGCCGATGAGCGCGAGCAGCCCGCCCGGGATGAGCAGGACGTGGGCGATGTACGCCCGCGGGATGATCGAGCCGTCGCCCGGGAACTCCCCGCCGAATAGCGCGTCGGCGGTCCAGGTGCCGATCACCGGGATCGACAGGATGATCGCGTGGGCGATCCGCAGGCCGGTGCCGGACAGGCCGTCGTCGGGCAGCGAGTAACCGGTGAAGCCGGCCAGGAAGCCCAGGATGAACAGCACGATGCCGATGACCCAGTTCGTCTCACGCGGTTTGCGGAACGCGCCGGTGAAGAAGATCCGGAACATATGGATGACGATCGAGGCCATGAACAGCAGCGCCGCCCAGTGGTGCATCTGGCGCATGATGAGGCCGCCGCGCACGTCGAACGAGATGTTCAGAGCGCTCTCGTACGCGGCCGACATGTGGACGCCACGCAGCGGCAGGTAGCTGCCGTTGTACGTGACCTCCTTCATCGACGGGTCGAAGAACAGGGTCAGGAAGACGCCGGTCAGCAGCAGCACGATGAACGAGAACAGCGCGATCTCGCCGAGCAGGAACGACCAGTGGTCGGGGAAGACCTTGTTGAGCAGGCCCCGTAGCGGGCGGGCCACCTGGAGGCGCTCGTCAACGGCGTTGGCCGCGGTGGCCGGCATGGACTTGACGTCGAGTTTGGCGCGCTTTCTCATGGCCGCTCCCAGAAGCCGGGGCCGACAGGGACCTTGTAGTCGGACTGGGCCACGAAGAAGCCCTCGTCGTCGACGGTGATCGGCAGCATCGGCAGCCGGCGCGTCGCCGGGCCGAAGATCGGCTTGGCGTTGTCAGTGATGAGGAACTGCGACTGGTGGCACGGACACAGCAGGCGGTTCGTCTGCTGCTCGTACAGGCTCGCCGGGCAGCCGGCGTGGGTGCAGATCTTCGAGTAGGCGACGAAGTTGCCCCAGATGCCGCCCTCGTTGATGCCGTAGAGGTTCTCCCGGAGCCGGTCCATGTCCTCGACCCGCAGGTGGATGAGGAGCGTGGGGGAGTCGGCGTACCTGTTGGTGTGGCCGCCGGGGATGTCGGGGAACACGGTGATCTGACCGCCGACGCTGACGTCCTCCGGGCGCACCGGGCTGCTGTCCTCGCGGGCGAGGCGGATGCCGGTGTTCCAGGCGGTGGTCATCAGGGCGCTGTCATCGCGGCCCTCGACGTTCTTGTGCGGGTCCTTGATCATGCCGCCGATCAGCGGCGCGGCGACCGCCGCGCCGACCGGCGCGAGACCGGCCAGCAGGGACAGGCCCAGCAACGGACGCCGCTTGAGGCCCATCTCGTCGCCCAGGTACTGGAGCGTGGCTACCGTTACCGAACGGTCGTGCTCGGAGGACGGACCGTCGTGCCGCTCCTGGATGGCGATCTCGTGCGGGATGAGTTTCTTGCCCCAGATCATGATGCCGAAGCCGGTGCACACCAGCGCCAGGCCGAGGGTGAGGCCGAGCATCGGCGTGTAGAGGTTGCTGATGAGGCTGTCGCGGTCGTACTCCCACGGCCAGACGATGTAGATGACCACGAACGCGGTCGCGAGCAGGCCGGTGCTGAGGAACAGGCCGGCGACGATGGTCTGTAACCGACGCTCGGCGGGCGTTCCGGTCTTCGGGAACGGCGGCTCGTAGTGGACGATCTCGATGCCGTCCTCGCGGGCGCCGTCCCGCATGGTCTCGAAACGGGTCCGGTCCTCGTGGCCCGGCCCTGCGGTGGTGGGCACGCCGTGCTCCTTGGTCGTCGCCGTCATGACTTGCCCGCGATCCACAGCGAGGTGAACACCAACGCCGTCATCCCGAGCAGGAAGATCGCCAGACCCTCGGTGACCGGACCGAGCTTGCCCATGCCCCAGCCGCCGGGCTCCTGCGCCTGCATGGTCTGGACGTACGCGATGACCTCCCGCTTCTGCTCCGGGGTGAGCTGGTTGTCGCCGAAGACCGGCATGTTCTGCGGACCGGTGAGCATGGCGGCGTAGATCTGCCGCTCCGACGCCGGCGCTATAGCGGGCGCGAACTTGCCGGAGGACAGCGCGCCGCCGCCGGTGCCGGCGGTGTGGCAGGAGCCGCAGTTGAGCCGGAACAGCTGACCGCCACGGGCGACCGCCTCGGCGGTGGCCTCCTTGGACCCGGTCGGCGTCAGGGGGCCCTGCGGGATCTCCGGACCGCCGCCCAGCTCCTGGATGTACTGGGCGAGCTGGCGGGTCTGGTCCTCGTTGAAGAACGGGTCCTTGCGCTGGGCCTGCGCCTCCTGGCGGGCCATCGGCATCCGGCCCGAGCTGACCTGGAACTCCACCGACGCCGCGCCGACGCCGATGAGGCTGGGGCCGCGCCCGGGCACGCCCTGGGCGTTGGCGCCGTGGCAGGTGGTGCAGCTCGTGTCGAACAAGCCCTTGCCCAGTTGGGCGGCGGGGGTCAGCGCGGAGGTGTCCTCCGCGGCGGCCATCCCTGGCGCGAAGCTGGCGTAGACGCCGCCGGCGAGGGCGAGCGCGGCGGATATCCGCACGATCGTCCCGAGGCGGCGCCGGCCGCGGCCGGCGGGTCCATTGGCGCGCGCGCCGACGGCGCGGGCGAACCTCGCCGGCAGACCGGCGCGGAGCCCGCGTCCCGGCGCCGGGTTTTCAGAAGTCATCGCCTGGATCTCCTGGTTAGTCGGCCTCGACGGCCTGGTCGTCTCGGACTGCGCCGGCCACGCCGGTGGGCCCCGCGGTGCGCGGGCCCGCGCCGGCTACTTCAGCCAATAGATCATGAAGTAGAGGGCGATCCACACGACGTCGACGAAGTGCCAGTAGTAGGACACGACGATCGCCGAAGTCGCCTGGGCCGGGGTGAACCTGCCCATGGTCGTACGGATCATGAAGATCACGAACGCCACGAGGCCGCCGGTCACGTGCAGCCCGTGGAAGCCGGTGGTCAGGTAGAACACCGAGCCGTACCCGTCGCCGTTGATCGTGATGCCCTCGTGGACCAGGTGGCGGTACTCGTTCGCCTGACCCAGGACGAAGATCAGTCCCATCACGAAGGTCAGGGTGAACCAGCGTCGCAGCGCGTGCACGTCGCCCTTCTCCGCCGCGAAGACGCCGAACTGGCACGTCACACTCGACGCCACCAGGATCACGGTGAACGTCGTCGCGTAAGGGATGTTGAGGACCTCCGTCCTCTCCGCCCACAGCTCCGGCGAAGCCCCACGGATGAAGAAGTACATCGCGAACAACGCCGCGAAGAACATAAGTTCGCTGGAGAGCCAAACGATCGTCCCGACGCTGACCATGTTCGGGCGGGTCAGCGAGTGGATCCGGCTCTTCTCAATGGTCGCCGCAGT
The DNA here is from genome assembly GCF_039532605.1 of Pilimelia columellifera subsp. columellifera. Taxonomy (NCBI): domain Bacteria; kingdom Bacillati; phylum Actinomycetota; class Actinomycetes; order Micromonosporales; family Micromonosporaceae; genus Pilimelia; species Pilimelia columellifera. The sequence continues at coordinate 220,690 of NZ_BAAARY010000004.1, read as the reverse complement.
CACGCGGTCATTATGGTCCCCGATCAACCCGCCCCGCCGCCGGGGTGGCGGAATCACGCGTGTCGTGGCCCCCACCTGCGGCGTGTCGGCAGCCCAGTTACCCTGCTCAGGGTGCTGACCGCCCTGCCTCCATTCACCGTCTCGACCATCGTGACCCAGGCCCGCCCGGCCACCTGGCTCGGGTTGGGCCTGGTCGTCGCCGCCGGCCTCTACCTCTACGGCGTGTACCGGCTGCGCGCGCGTGGCGACAGCTGGCCCGCATTGCGGATCTGGATGTTCCTCGGGCCGGGGCTGGGCGGCATCGCGTTGGTCACCCTCAGCGGCATCGGGACATACGACACCACTTTGCTGTCGGTGCACATGATCCAGCACATGACGCTGTCGATGGTCGCGCCGATCTTCCTGGCGCTCGGGGCGCCGGTGACGCTGGCCCTGCGCACCCTCCCGGTGGCCGGGCGGCGGCGGCTGATCGGGCTCCTGCACAGCCGGTACGTCCGCACCATCACGTTTCCGCTGGTGGCCTTCGGGATCTTCGTGGTCAACCCGTTCGCGCTCTACTTCACCGACCTGTATCGGTTGACCTTGGAGAACGAGTTCTGGCACGAGGTCACCCACGCGCACTTCCTGGTCACCGGAAGCCTGTTCTTCTGGCCGCTGCTGGGCCTGGACCCGCTGCCCGGACGCTGGCCGTACCCGGCACGGGCGCTGTTGATGATCCTGTCGGTGCCGTTCCACACCGTGCTCGGTCTCACCGTCATGCAGAGCGTCACCCTGTTCGGCGGTGACTGGTACCCGTCGCTGGGGCTGGACTGGGTGGATCCCCGCGAGGACCAGGTGGTGGCCGGCGGGGTGCTGTGGGCCGGCGGGGAGCTGGTGAGCGTCATCATGATCGCGGTGCTGGTGGTCCAGTGGGTCCGGGCCTCCCAACGTGAGGCCAGACGGGTCGACCGCGAGCTGGACCGGGCCGAGCTCCGCGAGCACGCCGCCCGCGCGAAGGCGCCGGCGGAGTCGGCGGGCGCGTCCAGCTGACCCCCGCCGCGGCGGTACGATCGGCGGGCATCAAGCGACATCATCGAAACCGCAACACTGAAAGCCGCGTGGCCGTCGGGCCTCGTGGCGGAGCGACGTGGGAGCCGGGCCTGTGGCAGCCAACGCGGCGAAGACCGACAACACAGCGCAGACGCAGCGGGTCAACACCGTGCTGCTCTACAGCGACGATCCGCTGGTGCGGCAGACGATGCGCCTGGCGGTGGGCGAACGTCCCGCCCCGGAGCTGACCGTCGAGTTCGTCGAGGCGTCCACCTACGCCGAGGTCCTCCGGCTCATGGACGGCTACGAGATCGACCTGCTGCTGCTCGACGGCGAGGCCGCCCCGGCCGGAGGCATCGGCATCGCCCGGCAGGTCCGCGACGAGTTCGACGCCCCGCCGCCGGTGGTGCTGGCCATCGCCCGCGCCGCCGACAAGTGGCTGGCCGCCTACGCCGAGGTCGACGCCACCGTCCGACTGCCGTTGGACCCGTTCGAGACCGGCCAGACGGTCGCGGCGTTGCTGCGCGGCGAGGTCGGGGACCTGCCCGCGGGCGTCGCCCCGACCGCCGGCTGAGTCGGTCGTGGACGGGCACAGCTGGCCGCAGTTGCTCAACCGGTTGCTGCGCGGCGAGCAGCTCGCCGGCGGCGACACCGCTTGGGCGATGGACGAGATCATGTCCGGGACCGCCACGGACGCGCAGCTGGCGGGTTTCCTGGTGGGGCTGCGTGCCAAGGGCGAGACGCCCGACGAGCTCGCCGGTCTCGTGGCCACGATGCTGCGACGTTCGACGGCGGTCGAGCTGCCCGAGCAGCTGCGGGCCGCGGCCGTCGATGTCGTCGGCACCGGCGGCGACGGCTCCAACACCGTCAACATCTCGACCATGGCCGCCGTCGTCGTCGCCGGCGCCGGCGTGCCGGTGGTCAAGCACGGCAACCGGGCGGCCTCGTCATCGTGCGGCACCGCCGACGTGCTCGAAAAGCTGGGCATCTGCCTTGAGCTGGGCCCCGAGGGGGTGCTCCGCACCGTCACCGAGGCCGGCATCGGATTCTGCTTCGCCCCGCGCTTCCACCCCGGAGCCCGGCACGCCGCTGCCGTCCGGCGCGAGCTCGGTGTCCCGACCGCGTTCAACGTGCTCGGCCCGCTGACCAATCCGGCCCGACCCCGCTCCGGCGTGGTCGGTTGTTTCGACGCCACGATGGCGCCGGTGATGGCCCAGGTCTTCGCCGACCGGGGAGACTCCGTGCTCGTCGTGCGCGGTGCGGACGGGCTGGATGAGATCAGCACCGCCGCGCCCACCCGCGTCTGGGTCGCCGCCGGCGGCACGGTCAGGGCGTTCACGATCGACGCCACGGCGCTCGGGTTGGCCCGTAGCCAGCCTGGGGCGCTGCGTGGCGGCGACGCGGCCGCCAACGCCGCCGTGGTGGAGCGGCTGCTGGCCGGGGAGAGCGGTCCGGTACGGGACGCGGTGCTGGTCAACGCGGCCGCGGCGCTCGTGGCGCAGGCTGGGCTGGCCGACTGCGACGGGGCGGGCCTGCTGGCCGGTCTACGGTCGGGGTTGGACCGCGCCGCCGCGGCGATCGACTGCGGCGCCGCCGGGGACCGTCTGCGTCGTTGGGTGGTCAGCTCCACCATGGCCCGGCCCGCGGCGGTCTGACGCCGGACTAGGCGGCGCCGACGCTGGCGGTGGTCAGGGCGGCGCGCAGCGTCGCCAAAAGCACCTCCCGGCTGAACGGCTTGTTCACCACGGTCACCCCGGCCGGCAGGACGCCCTCGGCGGTCATCAACGGAGCGGCGAAGCCGGACATGTACAGCACGGGCAGGTCGGATCGGGTCTGCCGGATCCGCTCGGCCAGCTGCGGCCCGTTCATCCGTGGCATCACCACGTCGGTCAGCAGGATGTCGATCGGGCCGGCGTGGGCCGCCGCGGCGGACAGCGCCTGCTCCCCGTCCGCCCCGCCGATGACGTCGTAGCCGGCGCGGGTGAGCATCCGTTCGACGGCGGCTCGCAGCCCCTCCTCGTCCTCGGCGAGCAGGACCGTGGCCGCTGCCGGCGCGGGGCCGTCGCCGGAGGTCAGCGCCGGGTCGACCGGTTCCCGTGCCGCCGGCAGGAAGACGGTGACCTTCGTGCCGCGGCCGGACTCGCTCCGAACGCTCAACCCACCCCCCAGCTGGCGGAGCGTTCCGTACGCGGTGGCCAGGCCCAGCCCGGGCCGGTGGCCCTCCTTGCCGACGGTGTAGAACGGCTCGGTGGCCCGGGCGGCGACATCGGGCGTCATGCCGATCCCGGTGTCGGCGATGACGATCTGCACGTAGCCGCCTGGTTTCAGCTGCGTCTGCGCCGGATCGGGAGCGCTCAACCGGACCGCGTCCACCGTCAGGGTCAGCCTTCCGCCGTCGGGCATCGCCTCGGCGGCGTTGACGATGATGCCGCGTAGCGCGTCCCGCATCCGGTCGCCGTCCATGTTGACCATGCGGGGTGTCGTGGGCAGCGGCGCGTCGACCGTGACCGTGGTCGGGACGGACGCCTCGGCGAGCGCCTCCCGCAGCACCGGTGTGACGTCCAGGGAGGTGACCTGGACGGCCTCGCGACCGCCGAGGGCCAGCAGCTGACGGGTCAGCTTGGCGCCTCGACGGCACGCGTCGTCGATCCGTTCCAGGTCGGCCCGGAGCGCGTCGGCGCGGGTGTCGGCGAGCACCGATCCGGCGGTGTCGCCGATCTCCTCGGTGATCAGCTCGGTGAATGACGCGATGATGTTGAGCAGGTTGTTGAAGTCGTGGGCGATGACCCCGCCGAGGCGGGCCAGTCCATGGAACCGCTCGTTGGCGCGCTGCTGCTCCTCAGCGGAGCGGAGCCGTTCGTTCTCGATGAGGGTGGTCACATCGTCGACCATTGCTACAAATCCGGTGACATGCGCGCCGTCGGTCACCTGTTGCAGGGTGCTGCTGAGCCAGTGGGTCCTACCGTCGGCGCAGGTGACCTCGCCGAGACGGCGGCCGGCGGCGGCCGTGGCCAGACTGCCGCCGCTGATCTCCTGGCGGTGCTCCTCGGGCAGGTAGGCCAGCCAGCCGGCGCCGAGCAGCTCCCCGGCCGGGGCCTGGGTGATCGTGCAGAACTGTGGGTTGACGTAGCCGGCGAGGCCTTCGCGGTCGCCGACGACGATGCCGACCGGCGACAGCTCGGCGATGGTCGCCAGCCGGGCCTCGCTCTCGTCGAGCGCGCGGGCCTTCTCCACCAGCTTGGTGTTGATGGTCCGAAGGTGTTGGACGGCCAACCCGGAAGGCAGGACCGATCCGCCGGCCTCCGTGAAGGCGTGCGGCCGGGGGCTGGCGCGTACCGCCGACTCGACGGCGTCCAGCAGCTCCTGCGGGCTGGCGGACTTCGGCAGGACCCGGTGGACGCCGTACGCCTCGGCGAGCGGGGCGGCCTCGTCCGGTTGGTAGTTGGCGGTGTGGAACAGCACCGGTATGTCGGCGGTGGCGGGGTCGACCCGCAGCTGGCTGACGAAGTCGTAGCCGTCCATTCCGGGCATGGGAAGGTCCGCGACGACGGCATCCGGATGGTGATGGCGCGCGGCGGCCAGCGCCGACCGCCCGTCGGCGGCCTCGATGACCCGGCGCCCGCCGTGGGCGAGGGCCGAGCGGACGACTTCGCGGCTCACCGTGCCGTCGTCCACGACGACCAGGACGGTGGACATCAGAAGCCGGGCCGTACGGACGGTGCAGCGCTCAGCCGCACGGTCGCGAGGGTGGGCTGGTCCGGGCTGGTGGTGACGGTCAGCCGGCAGCCGCACCGGTTGGCGAGCCGGTCCACCAGCAGTCGCCGCAGCCCCTCCGGGGACGAGCCGTGCGGGTGGACGGGCGCCGTGGCCGCGCCGCTCACCGTGATCTTCAGTGGAGTTTCTGGTGGGCCGGCGAGGGTGACCTGGGCGCTCTGGTCGTCGACGAGGGAGACGAGATGGCGTACCAGGAGCGTCATGAGTCTTTCGTCGGCGTGGACCGGCACGGGATGCTCCGGCAGCCGGAGCGCGACCGCCGGTTTCGGCCGACCCTCGCCGGCGGTCGGTGCGGCGCCGCGCCGGACCGTCTCGCGGCAGTCCAGCTCGCGGACGGACGTGTCGCAACCGAGCGCCACCAACCCCTGCACGATGTCGACGACATCCAACAGCTCGGTCGCGCTGGCCCGGATCAGTCCCAGCTGCCGGGCCTGTTCGTGGAGGTCCGCGGGGTTGCCGCGCAGTTTCATGAGCATCACGCTGGCGAGCCCGACGATACCGCCGAGGGGGTCGCGCAGCTCATGCGCCACCTCCCGGAGCAGCGCCTCGTCACCGCGGTGGCCCGGCCCGTCCGGAGGGCGGCCGCTGTCCAGGTTCGGGATCGGTGTCCGCATGGTCGGTCCGACCTCCGGTGGGCGGGCCCAGGGCGTCCGGCGCGCGGCCGATCGTCGCAGCTGGGGCTTCGATAAGTGGCCTTCGGGGAAATCGTACGCCGCACATACTGGGCAATTATGAACAATGCTCAGGCTGTGCCTGGGGCCTGGCTGGTCCGTGCCAGACCGGCAGCCACGGTGAGGTCAACGCCGACCCGCACCGCGTCGACGAGGCGCTCGCCGGCGCCGACCCGGCCGCCGGGCCACACCACGCAACGGTCGAGCGACCCGTCGACGACGGCCCCGGCGCCGACCACCGCGCGCCGCAGCGGGCCGGTCACCGTAGCGTCCTCGGCCACCAGCGCGCCGCCCGCGGCGTCGGCCGCGTGCAGGTTGGCCGCCAGATAGTCGGCCGGGGTTCCGGCGTCCAGATACGTGCCGGAGTAAGGGACGAGGTCCAGCTCCCCGGCGGCCTCGGCGGGCCGCCACACCTCCCGCCACAGCTCGGCCGGCGCGGACGTCAAGGCGCTCACCCGCCACCAGGGCAGCAGTGAGAACCCGGCGAACCGCCAGCCGCCGAACTCGCCCTGACCCGCGGCGGCGGGGCGGACGAGCATCCGGACCCGTCGACCGTCCCACCCGGTCAGCAGGTCGGCGATGTCGGGGCCGGGCGCCGACGCGCCGGCCAGGTAGGCGTCGGCGTTGCCGGCCAGGACGCCCCGGCCGTCGATCCAGTCCCGCAGCTGGCCCAGCGCCCCGGCCGTCCCCAGCGGCGCCGGCAGCTCCACCGACAGCCGGGCCCGGTCGCCGACGTGGGCGACGACCTGATCGGCCAGGTACGACGCGTTGACCGCCACCGTCGCCGGCCCGGACAGCCCGAGGCCGGCCAGCCGGTCCAGGGCCCGGTCCAGCAGCGGGACGTTGCCGACCGGGCACAGCGCCTTGGCCCGGATCGTCGTCAGCGGACGCAGCCGCCTGCCGAAACCGGCGGCCAGCAGCACCGCGCACACCACGCTCACCCTGACGCCCCGATGTCGTAGCGGGCCAGCAGCCGGGCGGCGGCGGTGGTCATCGGCGGCAGCGCGGTCACCTCGTGCCAGGCGGCTTCCCACACCTCGGCGCCGTCGACGGTCAGGGTGACCTTCGACGCCGGGACGTTGGCCTCGAAGACCAGGTCGATCCAGCCGCGCGCGTGCACGAGGGCGTTGGGCGTGGCCTCGGTCAGCTCCTGCGGGTCCAGCACGATGCCGGTCTCCTCGGCCAGTTCCCGGGCCGCCCCGACCGCTGGCTCCTCGCGGTTGCTCAGCAGCCCCGCGGGCAGTCCCCAGCCCCGGCCCGGCGGCTGTCGCAGCAGGAGCAGCCGCCGACGATCCGTGTCGGCGTCCCAGACCAGCACGACCGCGCCGACGACGTAGGTGCGCGTCCCCCAACGCACGATGCGGTTGCGCACCGGCTGCGGCAGGCGGTAGAAGACCTGGTACCCGAGGGCCCGTAGCCGCAGTCGTAAGGTGCGCGGGCGGGCACGGTCGGGCGGGGGCGCGTAAGCGGTCACGCCGACCAGGCTAACGACGCCTCAGCCCGGATGGTGGTCCACCATAGAGATCAGCTTCTCGGCGACCTCGTCCGCGCTGCGGCTCTTGTCGGCGATGGCGACCAGCAGCGTGTCATGGTCCGGGTAGCCCAGCGACTCCGCCAACTGCCGCAGCGGCGACTCGTTGACCAGGTTACGGTCGTGCCGGCGCAGCGCCAGCCACAGCGCCGAGCGCCCCAGCCGCACCTTGTCGGCGATGCCCACGGCGGCCCCGGCGTCGGGCTCGACGAACCAGCGCCGGATCTGCCGCTGCGCGTGCGGGGAGCGGACGAACTCCAACCACTCCCGACGCGGCCCGCGCGGCGAGCCCTGCCGCTCCACCGGGCCGTCGCGTTCGGTGAACACCTCCACCACGTCACCGTCGGACAGCGCCGACGACAACGGCGCCAGCCGGCCGTTGACGGTGGCCGCCAGCAGCGTGTCCCCGACATCCGGGCCCAGCTCGTAGGCGACGTCGACCGGGGTGGCCCGCTCGGGCAGCAGCACCGCGCCGCCGCGGGCGAACACCTTGATCTGCGCTTCGGCCAGATCGCATCGCAGCGAGGCCAGGAACTGGGCCGGGTCGGTGGTCTCCTGCTCCCAGTCCAGCACCCGACGTAGCCAGGCCAGCGGGTCGCGCAACTGCTCCTCGTCCCGGTCGGCGGGGTTCGGGTAGCGGAAGTTCGCGGCGATGCCGTACTCGGCGGTGCGGTGCATGGCCGTGGTGCGGATGAGCACCTCGACCGTCCGGCTCTCCGGACCCAGGACCGTGGTGTGCAGCGAGCGGTACAGGTTGTGCTTGGGAGAGGCGATGAAGTCCTTGAAACGTCCCGGAATCGGCCGCCAACAGGCGTGTAGCGCGCCGAGAGCTGCGTAACAGTCCGCTTCGGACCCTTCCACGATCATCGCCACCCGGGGCATGTCGTGCGGTCGGTCATGCCCGGCGGCGATGGTGTCCTTCCAGATCGAGTAGTGGTGCCGGGGGCGTGGGCGGATCTCGGCGTTGATCCGGTGCGGGCGCAGGGCCGTGCGGGTCTGCTCGATCATCGACGCCAGGTACGTGGCCCAGTGCCCCTGCTCACGCACGTGGGCGTCGATGCGGCCGTATTCCTCGGGCGCCAGGTGGAACAGGACGGCGTCCTCGATGTCGCGTTTGAGCGCCTGGATGCCGAGCCGGTCCGAGAGCGGGACCAGCACTTCCTCGGTCGCCTTGGCGATCCTGGCCCTGGACGCCGGCGAGCGGGCGTCCAGGGTCCGCATGTTGTGCAGCCGGTCCGCCAACTTGATGATGAGGACCCGGACGTCCCGACCGGCCGCCACGATGAGTTTGCGGAGGGTCTCCACCTCGGCGGCCTTGCCGTAGAAGACTTTGTCGAACTTCGTGACGCCGTCGACGAGGTGGGCCACCTCGGGGCCGAAGTCCGCCTGCAACGCCTGCAACGTGTACTCGGTGTCCTCGACCGTGTCGTGCAGCAGCGCCGCCACCAGCGTCGTGGTGTCCATGCCCAGACCGGCCAGGATCTGCCCTACCGCCAGCGGGTGGGTGATGAACGGCTCGCCGCTCTTGCGGAGTTGGCCCCGGTGGGCGTGTTCGGCGATCGCGTACGCCCGGCGCAGCACCACCGCGTCGGTGTACGGATGGATGGAGCGGTGGGTGCGCACCAGCTCCGCCACCGGGTCGCCCGCCCGGTCGGGGCGGGCGGCGTCGAGCAGGGACCTGATCCGACGGCCAAGGCCGAAGTCGAGCGGGCCCAGCCGGTTCGGGCGGCTGAGCGCACGACCGGCGTCGAGGTCCGGACGGTTGAGGTCCATTGGCCCGCTGAAGTCCACCCGGCCGCTCCTCTCCCACGGTCGCGCCCGCGCCGCCTCTCTAGGGTAGACAGGCCACCTATGTCCGAACGGCTACATGCCGGTGCGTGAACGGGTGAGTCGCATCCGCTAGTCAGCGGAGGGAGCGTGATCGCGGGCCGCCGCGTCCAGCCGCGCGAGCAACGTGGTGAACCGGGCAGCCCCGGCCACCGGCGACGCCCACCCGTGCGACACGCGGAAAAGCCTGGTCTCCGGCGCCTCCAACCACCGCAGGATCGTCTCGGTCTCCTGCGCGCTCGCGCACCGCCGCCCAGGCGTCGGCGGCGGCGTCTCGGCGGCGGCGACCAGCACGTCGACGCTGGCCCGCGGATGCGAGCCAGGCGGCGACACACCGGCGGCGGCCAGCCGGCCGTGCCGCACCACCGCCAGCTCCCAGCCGCCGCCGGCATGCCGGCGGGCCGCGACGAGTTCGGCCACCGCGGCGAGCCCGGCGAGCCGCTGGTGGCGGATCGTCGTGCGCAGCAGGGCCGCGGCCAGCTCTGCGGCCCGCCGGGACGGGAGCAGACCGAGGCCGCCGTCGTGGTCGGCGCGTCGTTGGCGCACGATCGACAGCCGCGGGCACGTTTCCGCAGTCGGATTCGGCCACATAGTCCGGTCCTGGCGCCTGGGGCGCCGGTTGTAGGGCGGGTCGTGCGCGGCGATCAGCCGCAGCTCCCGTACCTGTGCCTCCAGGGGGTGCGCGCAGGTCATCGCCTCCACCCGAACCGCTGCGGTGATCATCTCGTCGATCCAACGGCGGCGCTCGGCGGCGGTGAAGTATCCGCGCACCCGGCTGGCGATGTCGACCGACGCGCCCACGTACAGCGGTCGGTCGTCGGCGGCCCGGAAGACATAGACGCCGGGGGCGTGCGGCAGGCCCTTGGCCAGGTGGCGCTTGGCCCGTCGGCTTGGCGAGACTGACCTGGCGAACGCGATGACCTCGCCCAGGGTGTGGGGCCGGTCGCCGCCGAGGCGCTCCAGCAGGGCGTGCAGCACGTCCACGGTGGTCTCGGCGTCGTCCAGCGCCCGATGGCTCGGCTGGTGCGGGGTGCGCAGGTGGGCAGCCAGGGTGCCGAGCCTGCGGTTCGGCACCTCGCCGTCGGCGAACAACCGCCGCGCCAACGCCAGCGTGTCCAGCACCGGCGGCGCCGGCCACCGGTAGCCGAGTCGCAGGCAGGCGGCCTTGAGGAAGCCCACGTCGTACGGGGCGTTGTGAGCCACCAGCGTCGCGCCGGCCAGGAACTCCAGGACGGTCGGCAGCACCGCCGCCAGCGGCGGCGCCCCGGCGACCATCGCGCTGCTGATCCCGGTCAGCGCGGTGATGAACGGCGGCACTGGAACACCTGGGTTGACCAGGGTGCTCAGCGTGCCGAGGCGTTCGCCGCCGCGCACCCTGACCGCCCCGATCTCGGTGATCCCACCGCCGTCGGGAGCGCCGCCGGTGGTTTCCAGGTCCAGCACGACGAAGGTGACCCGGCTCAGACTCCACTGGTGGGGGTCGTCGAGCCGCGCGTCGATAGTGGGCGGGTGGGGGATCTGACGCCCGTCGTCCGGCATGGGCGAAAAATAGCGGTGCGGTCTGACAACGGCCGCAGCCGGGTCCGGCCCCGCCGTCACCGGTCGAAGATCGGTGAAAGACTGTCGCCATGTTCCTCGCGCAGCCCGACCCGTCGACACCGCACCCGGTGGCCGGCGACGCCGGGCTGGACCTGCCCGAGCCGGTCCGGCAGCGGATCGTGACCCTGGTGGCGGCGATCCTGCCGCAGCTGGCCGACGATCTGCCGGCGCCGCTGCGCCGGGTCGCCAAGTTCGCCCCGAACCGCCGGGCCCGCCTGGGCGGCGCGGCGATCGCCACCCAACTGGCCGCCGACGCGGTCTTCCGCGCCCTCGCCGCAGGCAAGGTGGCCGACGGCGCCGGTGAGCTTGCCGAGGCGGTGCGAGCCGGGTCCGCGCCCGCCGACGCCGACGTCGCCGACACCGCCGCCCTCGCCTACCTGCTGCGTCCCGAGGGCTGGCGCGCGATCGTCGAGGCGGCCTCGGAGACCGTCCGGGCGTCCGTTGACGCCGCCGAGTCCGCGGCGGCGATACGGCAGGCTGAGCAGCGCGTCGCCCGCGCCGAGCACGAACGGGCCCAGGCCCGGACGGAGGCCGACAAGCTCCGCGACGACCTGGCCCGGGCGCGTGAGGAGCTGAGCGGCCTCCGGGAGGAGCACCGTCGGGTCAGCAAGGAGCTACGTGACGCCCTGACCGCCGGTCGGCGGTCAGCCGAGCTGCTGGCCACCGAGCGGGGCCGGGCCGCCCGGTCGGCCGCCGACCACGACGCCGAGTTGCGTCGGCTGCGGTCCAAGCTGGCCGAGGCGGAGTCCGTGGCCAGCGGGGCCCGGCAGAGCGCCCGCCATGCCCGGGCGGTCGACGAGGCCCGGCTGTGGTTGCTGCTGGAGACGATCGGGCAGGCTGCCGTCGGACTGCGTCGGGAGCTGGCGCTCGACCCGGCCGACCAACTGCCGGCCGACTTTGTCGCCGCTGAGCACGCCCAGGTCCCGTCCGGCCCGGAGGCCAGCCCGCGGGCCCGCGACACCGACGACCCGGCCCGCCTCGACCAGCTCCTCGCGCTGCCCAAGGCACATCTGGTCGTCGATGGCTACAACGTGACCAAACGCGGCTTCGGCGACATCTCCCTGGAGCACCAGCGAAACCGGCTCATCACCGGCCTCGGCGGCATCGCCGCCCAGACCCGGGTCGAGGTGACCGTGGTGTTCGATGGCGCGGACAAGGTCCCGGGGATGGCGCCGCCGCCGCGCGGCGTCCGGGTGCTGTTCTCCCGCAAGGGCGAGAGCGCCGACGATCTCATCCGGCAGCTGGCGCGCGCCGAGCCGCCCGGCCGGGCCGTCGTCGTGGTGTCCTCGGACCGCGAGGTCGCCGACGGCGTCCGCCGGCACGGGGCGTATCCGGTCAACGCGGACTCCCTGCTCCGTCGGCTGGCCCGGGCCTGAAGGTACGGTCGGGAGTTACCGACGGAAGGACTGCGGCGATGACTTCGCGAAACTGGGCGGTGGTGACGCTGGCTGTTCTGCTGGTGGCGCTGGCGGTGGCGGTGGCGCTGCTCACCCCATGGCAGCGGCCGCCGGCCCCCCGGGCCGACCAGCTCGCCGCGCTGCGCGACCTGCCGGCCGCCGAGGTCGCCCGGGGCCGGGAGTTCGCCGCCTCGCTACGTCCGGCCCGGTACGGCTCGCTGCTGCTCGCCCTCGTCGTGGCCCTCATTCTGGGACTCACGCCGCTGGGAGCGGCCGTGGTCACCTGGGCGGCCCGGCCGCTGGGCGGCGGTTGGCTGGCCAGGGTGCTGGTAGGCGGTCTCGTCCTGCTCCTGCTCGCCGATCTGCTGACCCTGCCGTTCGCCGCCTGGCGGCACCGCGCCCTGGTCCGGTACGGGCTGTCCACGCAGGACTGGTCCGGCTGGGCGGCGGACCTGGCCAAGGGGTACGCCGTCGGCGCGGTCATCGCCGCCATCGCCCTGATCGGCTTCTATGCCGTCACCCGCTGGTCCCCGGCATGGTGGTGGGCCTGGGGGGCGGCCGGCGCGGCGACCCTGGTGGTGCTGTTGTCGTTCGTGCTGCCGGTGCTCATCGAGCCGGTCTTCAACAAGTTCACCCCGATGCCCGCCGGCGCCCAGCGCACCGAGCTGCTGGCCCTGGCCGAGCGCGACGGCGTCCCAGTGCGCGACGTTCTCGTCGCCGACGCGTCCCGGCGCACCCGCGCCGTCAACGCCTACGTCTCCGGGTTCGGGCCGACCAGACGCGTCGTGGTGTACGACACCCTGCTACGGGAGGCCACCCCCGCCGAGGTGGCCAGCGTCGTCGCCCACGAGCTGGGCCACGCCAAGGACCGCGACGTGTTCGTCGGCACGCTGCTCGGCGCGCTCGGCTCGGCGGCGGCGGTCGTGGCGCTGTTCCTGCTCAGCGGCTGGGGCCCGCTGCTGCGCGCCGCCGGTGTGCCCTCGGTCGCCGACCCGCGTTCGCTGGGGATGCTGCTGGCGATCGCCGCGCTCGCCGGCGTCGTCGCCACCCCCGTCCAGGCGCTGTTGTCGCGGCTGGTCGAAGCGCGCGCCGACGCCCACGCCCTGGCCCTCACCAACGACCCGGCCGCCTACGAGGCGATGCAGCGCCGGCTCGCCAGCGTCAACCTGGCCGACCCGGACCCGCCGTGGCCGGAGCACCGGTGGTTCGGCAGCCACCCGTCCACGGTGGAGCGCATCGCGCACGCCAGAGCGTACGCCCGGGGCGAGCGTTGAGGACGCTGCTCATCACCAACGACTTCCCACCCCGGCCCGGCGGCATCCAGGCGTTCGTGCACCAGCTCGCCCTGCGCCAGCCGGCTGACTCGGTCGTCGTCTACGCCTCCACCTCGGAGGGGGCCGCCGAGTTCGACGCCGCCCAGCCGTTCCCGGTGGTGCGCGAGGACACCGGCATCCTGCTGCCGACGACCGCCGTCGCCCGCCGGGCGGCGCAGATCGCGCGATCCCACGGCTGCGAGGCCGTCTGGTTCGGGGCGGCCGCCCCGCTCGGTCTGCTCGCCCAGGGCCTGCGCCGACGGGCCGGGGTGCGCCGGGTCGTCGGCCTCACCCACGGCCACGAGGTGGGTTGGGCCAAACTGCCCGGGGCGCGCGGCCTGCTGCGTCGCATCGGCGCGGGCGCCGACGTCATCACCTACCTGGGCGAGTACACCAGGGTCCGGCTCGCCCGGGCGCTCGCCGGCCGCACCGAGCTGCGCCAGCTCGCACCCGGCGTCGACGCCGACATCTTCCACCCGGGGGTCGACGGCGCGTCGCTGCGTTCACGGCTGGGCCTGGCCGACCGTCCGGTGGTGGTGTGCGTATCAAGGCTGGTGCCGCGTAAGGGCCAGGACGCGCTCATCCACGCGCTGCCCCAGATCCGCCAACGGACGCCGGACGCGGCGCTGCTGCTGGTCGGCGACGGGCCGTACCGGGGCGCGTTACAGCGGATGGCCCGTGAGCGTGGCGTCGCCGACCATGTGGTCTTCACCGGGCCGGTGCCGTGGCCGGAACTGCCCGCCCATTACGCCGCGGGGGACGTGTACGCGATGCCGTGCCGGACCCGCAGGCGGGGGTTGGACGTCGAGGGCCTGGGGATCGTCTACCTGGAGGCCTCGGCCATCGGGCTGCCGGTGGTCGCCGGGGACTCCGGCGGCGCCCCGGACGCGGTGCGCGAGGGCGAGACGGGGCACGTGGTCAACGGTCGGGACCTCGACGCCCTGACGACCCGGGTGACCGGGCTGCTCGACGACCCGGACCGGGCCCGTCTGATGGGCGCCGTCGGCCGTCGCTGGGTGCGCCGGGAGTGGGGTTGGCAGCGTCAGGCCGACCGGCTGCGCGACCTGCTCGCTGTCGCCTGAGGTCGACGTCCGTCCACATCGACACGTTCGCCTAACGAACGGTCCTCATCGGCCCTCACGGTATGTGCGGGCGGACGCGACGACGCTAATGTGCTGGGGTGGAAGCGCTTCGGTCGGCGGACCCGGACTCGATCGGCCCGTACCACCTGCTCGGACGCCTCGGTGAGGGCGGCATGGGAACGGTGTTCCTGGGTCGGCGCGACGGCGCCGGTCCCAGGGTCGCGATCAAGGTGATCAGGCCGAGTCTGGCCGTCGAGCCGGAGTTCCGCCGCCGGTTCCAGCGTGAGGTCGAACAGGCCCGTCAGGTGCCTCCGTTCTGCACCGCCGAGGTGCTCGACGCCGATCCTGACGCAGAGCTGCCGTACCTGGTGGTGGAGTATGTCAACGGTCCCACTCTGGCGTCGGTGATCGCCGAGCACGGGCCGTTGACCCCGGCGAACCTCCACGGTCTGTCGATCGGGGTCGCCACCGCGTTGACCGCGATCCACGGCGTGGGCATCGTCCACCGCGATCTCAAACCCGCCAATGTGCTGCTCGCGCCGGGCAGCCCCAAGGTGATCGACTTCGGGATCGCCCGTGGCCTGCACGTGACCCAGAGCCTGACCGAGGCGAACCAGCTGGTCGGCAGCATCGCCTACATGGCCCCGGAACGCTTTGCCGACGGCCGGCCGACGATGGCCTCGGACATCTTCGCCTGGGGCGTCATCGTCGCCTACGCCGGCGCCGGCCGGCTGCCGTTCCCGGGCGACTCCACCGCCGGCATCGTGGCCCGGATCCTTGGCGGTCAGCCCGATCTGGCGGGCCTGTCGGCGCCCCTGCGTCCGCTGGTGGCGGCTGCCCTGGCGACCGACCCGGCTCAGCGTCCTACCGCCCGTGAGCTGGTCAACCACCTCATCAGCGGGGCCGCCCACCAGACCCTGGACGTAGGCCGGCTCATCGACCGGGACCAGATCGTCGGCGGTTCGGAGACGCCGCCAACGCCTCCGCCAACGCAACCGCCTCCGCCAACGCCAGCGGCGCCGGCGACGCGGCGACGGGGCGCCGGCCGTGGTCTGATCATCACGCTCAACGTGGCGGTGCTCGCCATGACGGCGCTGGTGGCGGCCCTCGTCGCGGGGGTGATCCGGATTCCCCCAGCCCTTGTCCCGGTAGGCGCCGCCGGCGAGGGCGGCGGCGGCAGCAGCGTGGCGCCGTCGCCGGCTCCGGCCGGCCCGCCGTCGGCGTCCGCGCCAGGCGTCCCCGCCGATGCCGAGCTGCTGGTGCGTGATCAGCTCACCGTGCCCGGCCACTGGATTGCCCAGTCACTCAAACAGTGGCGCTGCGACTTCGGCGACGGCAGCCTCAGCGTCTACATGGACACCACCGGCTCCTACCGGTGCCGGGGCCCCTACCAGCCCGCTGAGGACGTCGGCGCGTTCGTCGATGTGACCCTCGTGGCGCCGGGCAGCTGCGCGGGAGTCTGGTTCCGCTTCTACGACAACCGCGGGTACGCGCTGCGGGTGTGCCCGGAGAAGCTGCAACTTGTCGCTCACGAACAGGCCAGGGTGGAGCCGCTGCGCGCGTTCCGACTGAACAGTCCGATCGCGACCGGCGTCACGGCGCGGATCGGGGTGGTCGCCCGCGGCGAACGGTTGGTGTCCTACCGCGACGGCGTGGTGGTGGGGGAGACCCGGGACGCCACCTTCATCCGCGGCAACGTGGTGCTCGGGTTGTTCCAGACCGACGCCCCCGAGGAGAGCGGCCTGCCGACGAAGGTCCGGTTCGACGACATCGAGATCTGGAAGATCTTCCCCGGCGCGCCCCAGACCGGCACGTCCCGCCGCCCGCACGTCGACAATCAGACGCGCGGCGGGCCCGCGGCCGTACCGGCTCGGGCCCGCCCGGCGGTGGGCATCAGAACTTCGGCGCGTCCGGCGCTTCCAGCAGACCGAGCTTGAGCGCGGTCATCAGCGCCTGAGCCCGGTTCGCCGCCCCCAGCTTCTCGTACAGCTTCGAGATGTGGGTCTTGGCCGTGGACTCGCTGACGAACAGCTGCTTGGCGATCCCCGCGACGCTCATGCCGTCGGCGAGCAGCCGCAGCACCTGCCCCTCGCGGGGCGACAGCTGCGGTCCGGCCGGGGCGAGCCGGCGCTTCATGGCGTCGGCGAGGTCGGCGGCGGTGAAGGCGCTCGGCGCGCTGGCCGCGTGGCGCGCGGCCGCGACGACCTCGTCGGCCGGGGCCGTCTTGGGCACGAAGGCGCTCGCCCCCGCTTCGAGAGCGCCGAACAGCTGGTCGTCGCCGGCGTACATGGTCAGCACCACGATTCCCATGGTGGCGCTGTTCTTGCGCAGCGCCCGGGTTGCCTCCAGGCCGCTGCCATCGGGCAGGCGCAGATCCATGATGACCACGTCGGGCTGGAGCGCGCCGGCCTGACGCACGCCCTCGGCGGCGGTGGCGGCCTCGCCGACCACCTCGAACTCGCGGTCACGTTCGAACGCGTGCCGCAGACCCTTGCGGATCAGGTCGTGGTCGTCGACCAGCAGAATCTTCGTGCGCGTCCCCGGCGGCGGTCCCTGCGGGCTCACCGGTGGGGTGGGGCTCGTCGTCATGGCTCGATTACTCCGTTTCTGCTGCGTTCACGCTATCGCGCACGCTATCGCGTCCGGGGGGACTTCCCACGACTACTGCGACAGATGTGCCGTTGGGATGTCGCGGATTGATCTCCAACCGACCCCGAACGCGGTTTGTCCGCTCTCTCATAATCGCAAGCCCGTAGTGGCCGTCGGGGCGATGGTCAGGCAGTCCCCGACCGTCGTCCTCGACGGCGATCCGGGCGTAGGGGGGGTCGACCTCGCAGGTGACCCACAGGTTGCTCGCGCCGGCGTGTTTGCGGGCGTTGGTGATCGCCTCCTGCGCGATCCGCAGCAGCTCCGCCTCGGTGGCGGCCGGCATCCGGTTGGTGGACTCGTCCAGCGACAGGTGCACCCGCAGGCCGGCGGAGGCGCCGACGGTGCGGGCGTACTCGGCGATCGCCGCGGCCAGGCCGCCGTGCCGGTCCACTTCGCTGCGCAGCTCGAACAGGCTCAGCCGCAGCTCGGTGATCACCCGGGTGACTTCGCCGCGCAGGGAGCGCAGGGTTTCGGCTGAGTCGTCCGAGCCGGCCTCCGGCAGCATGGCCAGGGCGTTGTCGATGCCGTAGCCGACCATCACCAGCTCCTGGGCCACCCCGTCGTGGATCTCCCGGGCCAGCCGTTGGCGCTCCTCGTTGGTGGCTATCGACCGCACCTCGTCGAACAGCAGCGCCGCCTCCAGCCGCAGCGCGGCGGCGGCGCTCACCGACACCACCCGGTCGACGACATCGGCGGGGTAGCCAGCGCTGACGTCCGCCTCGATGATCATCAGGCCGACGGTGCGGACGCCCGCGATGAGCGGGACCACCATCGAGGACACCTCGTCTGAGCGGTGCGAGCGCGTCTGGGACCGGGCGGCCGTCTGCGCGGTCTGGCTCGCCCAAGCCTCGGCGACGGCCGAGTCGGCGTCGATGGTGGTCTCCCACTCGGCCCGGTCCACGCCGGACTCGGTGAGCACGACGAGTCGCCCGCCGCCGCTGGCGGTGAGCACGGCGGCCCGGTCACACCGCGCGATGCTCTTGACCTCGTCGAGCAGGTGCTCGGCGATGCTGCCGGGGTCCAGGGTGGCGCCGGGCAGCTGCCGGGCGACGCTGCGCAGCTGGGTCAGCAGCCGGGTCGCCTCCTCGAACGGGGCCGGACCCGCCGGCGGGGCGGTCACGGCCGCCTGGCGGGCCCCGCCCCAGACCATCCCGACGGCAGCGGCGACCAGCGACGCCAGCGCCAGCCATTGGGCGCACGCGAGCACGTACCGGGGGTCTTCGAGCAGGCTGGGACCGTTGCCGGAGAGGACGCCGCCGACTGTCAGCACGGCGACGGCGACGGCGAGCAGGGCGAGCGCCTCCCGGCCGCGCTCGGCCAGCCCCGCCGCGGCCAGCGGGACGCACAGGTACGGCAGCACCGCCGACGCCGCGAAGCCCGGCCCGGACACCCCGGCGGTCATGGCCGCCACGGCGACGGCCCCGGCTGCCAGCCCCACCACCACAACCTCGGCGAACCGGCCGAGCGTGATCAGGGTCTGGTGGGCGGTCAGGACGGCCGGGATCCCGGCGACGGCCAGCAGCGCCGGCCACCACAGCTGCTGCGCGTCCCTGGTGACGACCCAGACGAGGATCGCGACGAGACACAACAGCGCGCTGCGCGTCACCAGCGCGGACGGTCGCTTGAGGAGTCCGGTTTCAGCACGCACTCGCATGATCGTAGACGGGCGGCGGCCGGTTCGGGCCACGCCCGCGCCGACCGGCCGTGGACGAGCCGTGACCCCGGCGGCCCGGACCGGCTGACGCCCGCGCCAGGCGGGCGCCGTGACGGCCGGTCAGGAGCGGGTGTAGAGGGCGGCAACCTCGTCGGCGTACATCTCCAACACCGTCGTGCGCTTGACCTTCAGCGACGGCGTCAGCTCGCCGGTGGACTCGGCGAAGTCACGCGGCAGGATGCGGAACGTGCGAATGCCCTCGGCCTGGGAGACGGCGCTGTTCGCGCTGTCGATGGCTGACTGGATGAGCGTGCGCAGGTCCGGATCGTCGTGCAGGTCGGCGACGGTGGAGCCAGTGGGTTTGCCGGCCCCGGCCAACCACCCGGGCCACGCCTGATCGTCGATGGTGACGAGCGCGGCGATGAACGGTCGCGCGTCGCCGACGAGCATGCACTGGCTCACCAGCGGGTGTGCCCGCAGCCGGTCCTCCAGGGCCGCCGGGGCGACGTTCTTGCCGCCGGCGGTCACGATGATCTCCTTCTTGCGGCCGGTGATGGTCAGGAAGCCGTCGTCGTCCAGCGCGCCGAGGTCGCCGGTGTGCAGCCAGCCGTCGGAGTCCTTGACCGCGTCGGTGGCCTCCGGGTCGTTGAAGTAGCCGCGGAAGACCAGATCGCCGTGGATGAGGATCTCGCCGTCGTCGGCGATCCGGATGCCGACCCCGGGCAACGGCCGACCGACGGTGCCGATCCGGATCGCCTCGGGAATGTTCACCGTCGCCGCCGGCGAGGTCTCGGTGAGCCCGTACCCCTCGTACACGGTGATGCCGACGCCCCGGAAGAAGTGCGCCAGTCGTGCCCCGAGCGGCGCCCCACCGGACATCGCCGCGGTGCAGCGGTCACCGAGCGCCGCCCGGAGCTTTCCGTACACGAGCCGGTCGAACAACGCGTGCTCGGCCCGCAGCAGCAGCCCTGGCCCGCCCCGGCGCTCGGCGGCCTGGCTGTAGGCGACGGCGACCTGCTCGGCGCGGCCGAAGATGGCGCCCTTGCCGTCGGCGATGGCCTTCTGGCGGGCGGTGTTGTACACCTTCTCGAAGACCCGCGGCACCGACAGGATGAACGTCGGCCGGTATGACTTGAGCGTGTCGCTGAGGGTGAGCAGGTCGGCGGTGTGGCCGAGCTGGCAGCGGGCCTGCACCGCGCCGATCTGGATCAGCCTGGCGAAGGCGTGCGCCAACGGCAGGAACAACAGGGTGGAGGATCTGGCGTCGAAGATGCCCTCCAGCAGCGGCAGCGCGTTGGAGATGTCCGAGAGCATGTTCCGGTGGCTGAGCACGCAGCCCTTGGGCTGCCCGGTCGTCCCGCTGGTGTAGATGATCGTCGCGGTGTCGTCGGCGCTCATCGCGGCGCGGCGGCGCTCGACCTCGTCGGCGTCGACTGTTCCGCCCTGGGCGGTGATCGTGGTGAGCGCGCCGTCGTCGATGACCCAGACGTCGCGCAGGCGCGGCGCCTGGTCCCGCACCCCGGCCACGATGTCGGCGTGCGCCGGCGTCTCGACCACGCAGGCGACCGCTTCGGAGTCGCTGAGGATCCAGGCGACCTGGGCGGGGCTGGACGTCTCGTAGATCGGGACCGTGACGGCGCCGCAGGCCCAGAGGGCGTAGTCCATCAGCGTCCACTCGTACCGGGTGCGGCTCATGAGGGCGACCCGGTCGCCGGGTGTGATCCCGGCGGCGATGAGGCCGCGTGCCATCGCGACGACCTCGTCCTTGAACTGGGCGCAGGTGACGGTGGTCCAGCCGCCCGCCCCGGGGCGGGCGAACGCCGGGGCCTGCGGGGCGACCCGGGCGTTCTCCCAGACCGGATCCGTCAGGCTGGCGTCCGGCCCGATCGACACGACCGCGGGGACAGACAGCTCACGCATGGTCAAACCTCCAGCTCACGCATGGCCGGACTCCCGTGGGGCCAACCGGCCCGCGGTCGCGGCGGGCCGCCCGTGGCGGACGGCATGCGCCTAACGGTAGGTCAGGATCGGACCCGAGGGGAGTAGCCTCCTGACATGGCTGATTCCTCCACCCAGTCGATCGTCGTCGCCGGCGCTCCGGCGGACGTCGCGGCGATCATCTGCGATTTCAGCCACTACCCGCGGTGGGCCAAGGCTGTCAAGCGCGCTGAGGTGCTGGCCGAGTACGAGGACGGGCACGCCGCCCAGGTGCGGTTCGCGATCGACGCCGGCATGTTGACCGACGAGTACACCCTCGACTACGAGTACGCCGAGGACCTCACCCGGATCGAGTGGACGTTGGCCGAGCCGTCCAGCGCCCAGAAGCGCCAGGATGGCTCCTACGATCTGGTCGACAACGGCGACGGCACGACGACGGTGACGTACACGTTGCGGGTGGAACTGTCGATCGCGATGCTGGGCATGTTCCAGCGGAAGGCCGAAAAAATGATCATGGATACGGCGCTTCGTGAGCTCAAGCGTCAGGTCGAGCGCGGGGCGGCCGCGTGAGCGGGCTCGGCGCCGAGAGCGCCGCCCGGCACGAGGCGCAACGGCTGGTCGCCACCGCGATGGCGATGGCCTCCATGGCAGCCAGACGCATCGGCGTCGACGCCGACCAGGTGGGCGGCGCCGCCGCCTGCTGCGTCTGCCCGATCTGCAGGGTGATCAACGCGTTGCGCGACCCGACCCCCGAGTTCACCGAGCGGGTCGCCGCCGGCGCCGCCGACTTCGCCGCCGGCCTGACGAGCCTGCTGCGCAACCTCAGCGAGGCGGCCGCCGCCACCGACCCCAACGAGGCGTCCGCTCCGGCGGCAACCCCGGACCCCGCGCCGGCCCCGGACCCCGCGCCGGCCCCGGACCCCGCGCCGGACGGCGCGCCGTCGCGGAAGCCGATGGCCCGTAAGGCGGTCAGGAAGACCGTGCGCAAGCCCGCCGACGGAGACCACGAGCCCGCCGACGGAGACCCGCGGTGACAGCGGCCGTCGGCATCGACATCGGCGGCACGAAGATCGCCGCCGGCGTCGTCGACGAGTCCGGCGCCATCCTGGCCCGTGCCCGCCGCGAGACCCCCACGGACGATGCCGGCAAGCTCCGCGACCAGCTCAACGAGATCTTCGCCGAGCTGACCGACCAGCATCCGGTCACCGCCGTCGGAGTCGGCGTCGCCGGCTGGGTCGGAGTCGACCGGGCGACGGTCATGTTCGCCGCCCACCTGCCGCTGCGTGACATCGCGCTGCGGGACCAGCTCGCCGACGACTTCGGCCTGCCCGTGGTCATCGAGAACGACGCCAACGTCGCCGCCTGGGCCGAGCACCGTTACGGCGCCGGCGTGGGTCGGTTCGCCGCCCGCAGCATGGTCATGCTGACCGTGGGCACCGGCCTCGGCGGCGGCATCGTCCTGCACGGACGGCTGCTACGTGGCGCGCACGGCGTCGCCGCCGAACTCGGCCACGTCCGGGTCGTCCCGGACGGTCGGCCCTGCCCCTGCGGCCGGCGTGGCTGCCTGGAGCAGTACGCCAGCGGCCGGGCCCTCATCGTCGCAGCCCGGGACCGCGCCCAGGAGGACCCGGCGTCCGCACGCCGGCTGCTTGAGCTGGCCGGTGGCGACCCCCGGCTCATCACCGGACTGATGATCACCGTCGCGGCCGCCGACGGCGACATCGCCGCCTGCGGGGCGTTCGCCGACGTCGGGCACTGGCTGGGGGTCGCGCTGGCCGATCTCACCCAGGTCCTCGACCCGAACGTCTTCGTCATCGGCGGCGGCGTCAGCGATGCCGGCGAGCTGCTCATGGCGCCCGTCCGGGACTCCTACCAGGCGGCCCTCGGGCAGCGTGGCAACTACCCGCTGGCCCCGGTGCTGCCCGCCGGCGCCGGCAACGACGCCGGCGTCATCGGCGCCGCTGACCTGGCCAGGCAGGCCGGCTGAACCCGGAGGAGGACGTGGATGGGCGACCCGGTCCGGTTGCGCGTGTTGTCCTACAACGTCCACACCCAACGTGACGACCCTCGGGCGCTCGCCAGGACCGTCCGCGACCTGGCGCCGGATGTGGTCATCGTCCAGGAGGGCCCCCGGCGGCTGCGCTGGCGGGCGAGATGCGCCCAGCTCGCCCACGGCTTCGGACTCGTCGTGGCCGCTGGCGGGCTGCCGTCGCTGGGAAACCTCATCCTGGTCAGTCTGCGCGTGCGGGTACGCCGCGCCTGGTGTCTGGCGTACCCGCTGACGCCCGGCCGGCACCTGCGCGGGGCAGCGTTCGCCGAGTGCGAGGTCGGCGGGGCGTCGTTGCTGGTCGTCGGCTCGCATCTGGCGACCCACGCCGCCGAACGCCCGGGGCAGGCCCGCCGGCTACGGGACGAGCTACGCAAGTCGACCCGACCGGTGGTCGTCGGCGCCGACCTCAACGACGAGCCGGGCGGGCCGGCGTACCAGGCGCTGACCGAGAGTTTGGTGGACGCCGCGGCGGCGGTCGGGGACGAACGCCCCACCTACCCGTGTCGCGAGCCCCGCCGCCGGATCGACATGCTGCTGGTCGAGCCGGGAATCGGCGTTCGCCGGTACGACGTGGTGGACACGCCGGTGAGCCGGGCCGCCAGCGACCACTTCCCGATCCTCGCCGACCTGGATCTGCCTCGGGACGGCCGAACGGCGGTAACCCGGCCGGTGGACTATGGCAGCAGGAGCGACGACAGGTAGTTGTCGGCCCAGCTGCGCACGTCGTGCGCGCGGACCTGGGCCCGCAGCGCGCTCATCCGGCGCCTGGCCTCTGATTCCGGCGCGTCGATGGCCCGGATGAGGGTGTCCTTGAGGCCGTCGATGTCGTGTGGGTTGACCTGCCAGGCGTCGCGCAGCTCGGCCGCCGCGCCGGCGAACTCCGAGAGCACCAGCGCCCCGCCGCCGTCGCCGCGCGCGGCGACGAACTCCTTGGCGACAAGGTTCATGCCGTCGCGCAGCGGGGTGACGAGCATGACGTCCGCGGCCCGGTACAGCGCCGCCAGCTCGACCCGTTCCAGCGGCCGGCTCAGGTAGTGGATGGCCGCCGAGCCGACCCGGCCGTGGTCGCCGTTGATCCGCCCGACTTCGCGTTCGACCCGCTCCCGCAGGATGTCGTAGTGCTCGACCCGCTCCCGGCTAGGGACGGTCACCTGCACGAACACGGTCTCGGCGGGTTTGACCGCCCCGTCGGCGACCAGCTCGCGGAACGCCTTGAGCCGGTGCTCGATGCCCTTGGTGTAGTCCATCCGGTCCACTGACAGCAGGACGGTTCGCGGGTCGCCGAGGTCGCGGCGCACCTGCGTGGCGCGGGCGGCGACGGCGGGGGAGTCCGCGAGCGCCTCGATGGCCGTGACGTCGATGGAGACCGGGAAGACCCCGGTACGGACCCGCCGACCACCGACGTCGACGCTGGCGGTGGCGCCGTCGCCGGAGCTGGGCAGGTTCAGCGCTTCGCCGACGGCCTGGGTGAAGTTGTGCGCGGAGCGTTCGCGTTGGAAGCCGACGAGGTCGGCGCCGAGGATGCCGCGGAGCACCTCGGCCCGGCGGGGCAGCCGCATGAACAGCTCCGGCGGCGGGAACGGCACGTGAAGGAAGAACCCGATGACCAGGTCCGGGCGTAGCTCGCGCAACATCGCCGGGACGAGCTGTAGGTGGTAGTCCTGCACCCAGACCATGGCGCCTGGCCCGGCCGCCTCGGCGGTGATCTCGGCGAACCGGCGGTTCACCCGCTGATAGGCATCCCACCAGCGGCGGTGGTGTGCCGGTTGTTCGACGGCGTCGTGGTAAAGCGGCCACAGGGTGGCGTTCGCGAAGCCTTCGTAGTGGTTGCGGAAATCCTCGTCGGTGAGGGGCACCGGTAGGGCCCGGACCCCGTCGGTGGGCGGCAGGCTCGGCGCGGGGCCGGTGCGTCCGGTCCAGCCGACCCAGGTCACGGGCGCCCCCTGCAACGCGGCGTGCCGTGGCTCGATGAGCACGCCGGCGCTGCGCTGCCAGTCGTAGGCCCCTTCCACCGGCACGGTCTCGTCGAACGGCAGTCGGTTGGTGACGACCACTAGCGATGTGCGCTGCACCCGTGTCCTCCACACCCGTTGACGGGCGCCGTCGGAGGCTGGCCACCCCTGGACGATCACCCGGTGTGACCCAAGGCTACGAGAGCGTCACCAGTTGGTCGATTCTCAGACGACCGCGCCGTCGTCCGGGTCGTACGGGTCCTCGCTGCGGTCGGGTCGCATCCGGGCGAGCAGGGTGCCGACCCCGGTGAGCAGCAATGCCACCGCGACGAGGGTGCCGATGTCGGCGGTGATGCCGGGGATCAGGTGGGGCATGAGGAATAGCAGCAGACCGGAGGCCACCGCGGCGAGCGCGGCGACGGTGAACTTCGACAGCCGCGGTAGCGGCGGTGGCGGCGGCGGCACGTAGCGGTCGTCGTCGTCGGCGATGCCGTCGCCGAAGGTGTCCAGCCCGTCGAGCAGGGACGGGTCGTCGTCGAACCCGCCGGGCCGCACGCGGATGCCCGCGTCGATCTGGGGGAGCTGCGCCGGGCCCGGGTCGACGTCATGCGGGGCGGCCCCGGACAGGTGGTAGCCGGCGACGATGCGGGCGAACTCGGTGTCGACGTCCGTGGCTGTCGCCGCGGGGCCGGCGCCTGAGCCTGGTCCTGGGTCGGCCGTGGGGTCTGCGACTGAGCCGGCCCCGCCGTCGCCGACCGACGTGGCGTCGGTGGCGTTGACCTGGGTGGGATCCGGGGCGGCGCCCGACGTCGGGTCGACGGTTGGCTTCCGGGCGCTGGCTGGCGGGACGGCGGTGTCGGGTGACAGGCGGTCGAGGTGGCTCCGGGCGGCGTCGATCCGGGTCAGGTCGACGTAGAGCCGGGCTGTGGCCTGGGCGGGAACAGCGGGCCCGGGCGCCTTTGCCTGGAGGTAGGCGGCGATCCCGTCAGCGGCCAGCACGGGCAGCAGGCGTTCGCCGACGCCCAGCTCGACATCACCGGCGTCCGCGTAGCCACCGGCGGCCAACCCGTTGTCGCGCCGACCCTGCTCCGCCTCGCCTGCTGACATTGGCCCCACCCGCTCTCACGTCACCACCTGCCAACGGCTGGCGAAGCGCCGGCATTCCACCGGCCGCCGTGTGAATGGTGACACGCAGGACGGCACTTAGGGGAGTGGGCGAGGTCCGGCCTAGCATGCTCCGTAAGGTCGATGTCACCTCGGCCGCCCGGGGCGACCGAGCGGCGGCCGGCGCCTCGCCGTCACGCCAGGGGGGTTTCGGCCGCGAACGGAAGGGACCTGGGTGCTGTACTGGCTGCTCAAGCACATCGTGCTCGGCCCGATCCTGCGACTGTTGTTCTGGCCGAAGATCGAAGGGCTCGCGTACGTGCCGGCCTCCGGTCCGGTGATCATCGCCAGCAATCACCTGTCCTTCTCCGACTCGATCTTCATGCCGCTGGTCGTACGGCGAAAAGTAACGTTTGTCGCTAAATCAGAGTATTTCACCGGGCCGGGCGTCAAAGGCTGGCTGACGAAGATGTTCTTCCTGGGCACCGGCACGATCCCAGTCGACCGCTCCGGCGGCCGGGCCGCCCGGGCCGCCCTGGACACCCAGCTGCGGGTCCTGCGGGACGGCAACATCGCCGGAATCTACCCCGAGGGCACCCGCTCCCCCGACGGCCGGCTGTACCGCGGCAAGACCGGCGTTGCCAGGCTCGCCCTGGAAAGCGGCGCCCCGGTCGTCCCGGTGGCCATGCTGAACCTCGACGAGATTCAGCCCCCCGGCAAACTCCTGCCGAAGTTGTGCCGGGTCCGGATCAGGTTCGGGCCGCCGCTGGACTTCACCCGCTACGCGGGCATGGCCGGCGACCGGCACATCGAACGGGCGGTCACCGACGAGATCATGTACGAGTTGATGCGGCTGTCCGGACGTAACTACGTCGATATGTACGCCCAGAAGGTCAAAGCGCCCACCGCCTGACGGCCGGCCGCTTCTTGATCCCCGCCAGGCCCGGTGACCGACTCGGGCGGTGACCGGCGCCCAAGCCAGGTAGCGGTGACTCAGCCTGCGGCGGCGAAGAGCTCGTCGTCCGGGCCCACCGCCGGGGCAGCCAGCCACAGCACGCCCGGCGCCCGGTTCCGGGCCGCGAAGGGCCGCACCTCAGCCAGCGCGACGCCCGCCGACTGGTGGTCCCCGGCCCGCGAATACGAGCCGGCGGCCAGCGCCAACGCCAACATCCGGTCGGTGACGTCCGGGATCTCCTCGAAGATCCTCGCCGCGGTCGCGTAGGCGTCGCCCGCGTCGGCGTGCTTACCGTCCGCGGCCGCCAGCGACCCGAGAACCAGGTGTCGGGCCGCCTCAGCCCACGGCGTCGAGTACGTCAGGTTCTCCAACATCGACCCGACTGTCTGGGACGCGGCCCGGCCGCTGAGGGCCGCCGCGTACGCCGCTGGGATGACCCACTCGCCGCTGACCAGCGCCGACACCGGACGCCACGACTCGGCCAGCTCGCGTAGCAGCTCGGTGGCCTCGGCCGGCCGAAGCTCCAACGCCCGGCACAGGGCGCCGATTCCCAGGGTCGTCCACCGTGGCCGGTGGAAGCCGCTGCTGCGCCCCAGCTCCAACGCCCTGGCAGTATCGTCGCACTCCGCGCCGCTCAGCTGCGGACCGTGCCGGAGGACCAGGACACAGGCCCGCGCGCCTCGCACATGCAGGTCCCACTGCGCCACCGGGCTGTCCACAAAAGCTTCGGCGGCGGCCAGGAGCAGGTCGAAATCGCCCTCGAAGTAGGCCCGCATCGCGTCGCCCGAGTAGCCGGTCGTCACGCTGTTGCCGCGACGGTCGGCGGTGTGGCCCTCGGTGAGCAGCTTCTCGGACCGCAGCCAGTCTCCGGTCTCCCGGACCGCCCACGCCAGGTTCTGGGTGGCCCGGCGCAACGCCACCAGCCCGTGCGCCCGGCTGAACGCGACCGCGGCCTGCAACTCGCCGAGCCCGACTGGATCGCCGGACTGGAACCTGGCGGTGCCGATCGTGATCCGGGCGTCGGCCTGGACCTCCATGAGGCCCAGGCGCTCGCTGATGTCCAGCGCGGCGTTGGCGCAGGCGATCGCCGGGGTGCGCTCGTAGTTGAGCATGTGCAGTCGGGCCAGCTCCCCGTACGCCTCGGCCTTCTGGGCCGTGTCGGGCAGCTCCTCGAACAGCTCCACCGCCCGGTCCAGTCTGGTCATGGCGGCGCTGCGGTCGGCGGCGATCCACGCCGCCCGGCCCAGCAGCGTCCAGGCTCTGGCGGCGCCGGCGCGGTCGCCGTCGTCGGCGAGTCTGGCAGCCAGGATGGTGAGGCGGTCCACCCCGCCGCCGGACAGGAACGTGGCGCTGTCGGTGTGGATGGCCAGCTCGTCGTTGAGCAGCTCCAGCTGGAATCGCCCGGACTGGTCCGGGTCGTCGGCGCTGTACAGGCTCAACGCCCTGGCGGCGTGGCCGGCGGCGGCGTCGATGGCATGCAGGGCGTACGCCCTGCGCGCGGCCCGGTGCAGCGCCTGACGCGCCGCCGGCGCCTGCCGGCTGGCGTCCTGACCGAGCGAGCAGGCGATCTCGTAGGCGGCCCAACGGTGCCTGGCCAGCACCTCGGCCAGGTCGGTGTCGCGGCTGCGGGACAGGGCGTCGAGCCAGTCGGCGGTGCGTTCGTGCCGGGCCATCCGCTCGGTGCGGGGCAGCCGTCGGTAGCAGACATCCCGGACCAGAACGTGCCGGAACCGGTAGGCGCTCTGCCCGGCCATCGTGGAGCCGACCTGCTCGTAGACGAAGTCCCGTTGCTCCAGCCGGCGCAGCGACCGATCGACCGACTCCACCGACTGGCCCATCGCCGCCGCGACCGCCCCGGGCCAGAACTCCATGCCGACGGCGGCGGCGGCCAGCAGAACCGTCCGGTCCTTGGGGTCGAGCAGGTCGAGCCGGTTGGCGATGACGGCGTGCACGCTGTCGGGCATCGGCAGCTCCCGCCCGGCGTCCAGGGACCAGCCGCGGCCGGTCTGCCGCAGCGCGCCGCGCTCGACGAGCATCCGGACGTACTCCTGCGCGTACAACGGATTTCCGTCGGCCAGCTCCACCAGCGGACGCAGCATGTCGCTGGCGAAGACCGCCTGGCCGAACATGGACGCGTACAGCGAGGCGATCGCGGTGTCCCGCAGCGGCGACAGGGTGATCGTCAGCGAGCCGGTGGCGCCGGCCCAGCTGGGCTCACGGTCGATGAGCTCGGGTCGCGCGGTGCAGAGCAGCAGCAGCGGCACATCCCGCGAGGAGGCGCCGAGCAGCTCGACGAAGCGCAGCATGGTGTCGTCGGCCCAGTGCAGATCCTCCAGGACGAGCACCGTGGGGCGCCGGTTGGCCATCGCCAACAGGAACCGCCGCCATGCCGACTCGGCCTCCTCCGCCGGCAGCTTCGGGCCGGGCAGGCCGACCAACGGGCGCAGCGCGTCGGTGATCCGGGCGACTTCGCCGGCGCCGACGGCCGGGTGGCGCTCACCGCCGGCCGTGGCCGGGCCGAGCAGCGAGGCCACGGCGGTGGTGAGCCGCTCGTCGGCGGTCGTCGCGTCGTCGGTGTCCAGGATGCCGGCCTCAGCTTTGACGATGTCGGCGAGCGCCGCGAACGTCACGTTCTCGCCGAACGGCGGGCAACGGCCGGTGCGCCAGTTGACCGGCTCGTCGAGGAGGCTGTCGGTGTGCCGGTACAGCTCCCGGATGAGCCGGCTCTTGCCGATGCCGGCGTGGCCGAAGATCGTGACCAGCTGTGGCACCCGCTCCTGGGCGGCCCGGTGCAGGGCGTTGACCAGCAGGCTCAGCTCGTGCTCGCGGTCGATGAGCGGGGTCGGGTCCGGCTCGGCGTCGGGAACCTGCCGCTGCACCGCGGCGAGGGCGAGCCAGACCTCGGTGGGGGCGGTCCGGCCGCGCAGGGTGACCGGCGGTTGCTGGTCGTACCGGATGCCGGTGTGGGTCTGTCGGTAGGTGCCGCCGCAGACCAGCACCCCGCCGGGCGGGGCGACCGACTGGAGCCGGGAGGCGGTGTTGACGACGTCGCCGGCGACGATGGCCTGGCCGCCGTCGCGGGCCGCGAGGACGTCGACGAGGGCCTCGCCGGTGGCGACGCCGACCCGGAACCGCAGTCCGGCGGCGCCTTCGGGCGTGAACCGGGCCAGGACCCGTTGCAGCTCAAGACCGGCGCGTACGCACCGCAGGGCGTCGGTCTCGGTGGCGACCGGGGCGCCGAACAGGGCCATCACCGCGTCGCCGATGTACTTCTCGACGACGCCGCCGTAGCGGCTGATGACGTCGCGGGCGGCGCTGAAGAACCCGTGTTGGAGGTTGCGCACCTGCTCGGGGTCGGATCGCTCCACATAGGGCGTGAAGTCGATGAGGTCGACGAACAGCACGCTGATCCTGCGGCGGTCCTCCAGCCGCGCGGGGGCGGCGGCGCCCTGGTCGGCCGGGTGTGGGCGCGGGGCCCCGCACTTGGTGCAGAACGCGCCGTCGGTGGGGAGCGTCGCGTTGCAGGCGCCACAGACGGCGGCCAACTCACGGCCGCACCCGCCACAGAAGCGGTCTCCGGCCCCCGTGGGGCGGCTACACCAGGGGCACGTGCCGATGACGCGTCCTCCTACCGGACGGCGGGCGGCGCCCGCACCGGGGCCTAGAACAACGAAGGCCTAGAGCATCGAAAAATGCAAATTCACTGAGTTGTGGAATTCTATGCGAAGTATGCCGCACCTCCGCTGCCACGGAAAGTAAGCTTGATGGATCAACGATCCGGCATTCCGGCCCGTCGGCGCAGCGCGATGAGGTCGCTGATGACGATCCGTCGGCCCTCGGTCCGTAGCCAGCCGCGGCCGGCGAACGAGCCGATCGCCTGGTTGACGCTCTGCCGGGAACCGCCGGCCATCTCCGCCAGTTGGCTCTGGTTCAACTCGATCGTGACCATTGGCGCCATCGACTCGCCGGCCAGCCTGACCAGCGTCTTCGCCACCCGTCCCGGTAGGTCGAGGAAGACATGATCGGCGTTCTGTTCGGTGAGCCGGCGGATCAGGCCGCCCAGCGAGCGCATCACCGCGTCCAGAATGCGGGGGTTGGCGTGCACCAGCTCCATGAAGGCGCCGCGGGACAGCGCCAGCGCCTGACAGCTCTCGATCGCCTCGGCCGAGGCGGACCGGGCTGAGCCGTCCAGCAGCGACACCTCGCCCAGGACGTCGGGTGGACGCACCACCGAGAGCACCGCGCGCTCACCGCTGGTCGAAGTGCGGAAAACGGCCACGGCGCCCCGTTTGAGAACGATGAGCGAATCACCGGGATCATTTTCCACGAACAGCAGCTGACCCCGTTTGAACGTCCGGGGGACGGCCGCCGCGAGCACCCGCTGGCGGACCTCCGGCTCCAGCCCGGCGAACATCGTGACGCCGGACAGCGGGTCACCGCCGTCTGCCAGTCGAATCTCCACTGTGCGCCCCTCCCCGCCCCAACCTCATGGCCGCCTATCAGTAGCACGGGCGGGCCCCGCCGGCCATGTCGCTGACCGGCGACAATACTGCCGGCCGGGCCGGTGAGGCTGCCCGGCGCCTCCCAGCGCTGTGACGCGAGGCCCATTGCGACCTAGCGGTCGAAAGGGTATGACGGCGCCACGGGTGTGACCAGGGCCGCGGGATCAGGCAGGATGGCCGTAATGAGCTACCGCTATTTCTACGACTGCGAATTCATCGAGGACGGCGCGACCATCGATCTGGTCTCGATCGGCGTGGTCGACGAGCATGGCCGGGAGTTCTACGCGATCTCGACCGAGTTCGACGGTTCCCGGGCCATCCCATGGGTGCGCCGTAACGTGCTGGACAAACTGCCTTCCCCGGGTGATCCGGCGTGGCGCTCGCGGGAACGTATCCGCGATGAGCTGCGCGAGTTCCTCGTCGCTCCGCTGCGCGGCCAGTCCGAGCTGCGGATGGAGCTGTGGGCCTGGTACGGCGCGTACGACCATGTCGCGCTGGCGCAGCTCTGGGGCGCCATGCCCGCCCTGCCCAGGGAGATCCCGCGCTTCACCAAGGACCTACGCCAACTCTGGGACGACCGGGGCCAGCCGACCCTGCCGACGATGGACGGCCGGCACGACGCCCTGGTGGACGCCCGGCACAACCTGGCCCGCTGGCGCGCGATGCGCTGACCGACGGCCCGACCGGCCGACAGCCGCCTGGCGGATCCGTACCATGAGACCCGTTCGTGCTGGTTCACCAGAGCAGGGGGACACATGCGTATCGGGGTGCTGACCGGCGGCGGCGACTGCCCGGGGCTCAACGCGGTGATCCGGGCGGTGGTCCGGCGCGGCATCGGCGAGTACGGCCATGAGCTGGTCGGATTCCGGGACGGCTGGCGCGGCCCGTTGGAGGGCGTCAGCCGTCCTCTGGGCATCGCGGACGTCCGGGGGATCCTTCCGCGCGGCGGGACGATCCTCGGCTCCTCCCGCACCAACCCGTTCAAGATCGATGGCGGGGTGGGTCGGATCCGGGCCAATCTCGAAACCCAGGGCATCGACGCGCTCATCGCGATCGGCGGCGAGGACACCCTCGGGGTCGCCACCAAACTCGACGAGCTCGGCGTGCACGTCGTCGGCGTTCCCAAGACCATCGACAACGACCTGTCCGGCACCGATTACACCTTCGGTTTCGACACCGCTGTCAACATCGCCATGGAGGCGATCGACCGGCTCCACACCACCGCCGAGAGCCACCACCGCACCCTGGTCGTGGAGGTGATGGGCCGGCACGCCGGCTGGATCGCCCTGCACGCCGGACTCGCCGGCGGCGCCAACGCCATCCTGTTGCCGGAGCGGCAGTTCGACGTGGCGAAGGTCGCCGAGCACGTGTCCCGGCGATTCCAGCACGAGTACGCGGCGATCGTCGTCGTCGCCGAGGGCGCCCACCCGCTCGAGGGGCAGATGGTCGTCCAGCACGGCCAGCTGGACGCCTTCGGGCATGTGCGGCTCGGCGGGATCGGGCAGTGGCTGGCCGGTGAGCTGGAGGCGCGCACCGGCAAGGAGGCCCGCACCGTGGTCCTGGGCCACATCCAGCGTGGCGGCACTCCGACGGCGTTCGACCGGGTCCTGGCGACCCGGTTCGGTCTGCGCGCCGTGCAGGCCGCGCACGAGGGCGACTTCGGCACCATGGTGGCGCTGCGCGGCACCGAGATCAGGCCGGTGCCGTTGAAGGAGGGCACCGCGGAGTTGAAGACCGTGCCGCTTGAGAGGTACGCCGAGGCCGAGGTCTTCTTCGGCAGCTGAGTGAGGAGCGACCACATGTCCCCCGGAACGCACACCGTCGCCGTCATCGGCACCGGCAAGATCGGTGAGCTGATGCTGTCCGGACTGCTACGGGCCGGGTGGCCGGCCGGGGCGCTGCTGGCGACGGCGCGGCGGGCCGAGCGGCGGGAGGCGCTGCGCGAGCAGTACGGGCTGCGGGTGGTCGACAACCTCACCGCGGTCGTGGAGGCCGACGTCATCGTCATAGCCGTCAAGCCGCAGGACGCGGCGGCGCTGCTGGATGAGGTCGGCGGGAAGGTGCCGGCGGACAAGCTCGTCGTGTCGATGTGCGCCGGTCTGCCGACGTCCTTCTTCGCCCGCCGGCTGCCCGAGGGCGCCCCGGTGGTCCGGGTCATGACCAACACCCCGGCGCTGGTCGACCAGGCGATGACGGCGATCTCCGCCGGCGGACACGCCAACGGCGAGCACCTGGCTCTGGCCGAGGAGCTGTTCCGGCCGTTGGGACGCACCATCCGGGTGCCCGAGTCCCAGCAGGACGCGGTGACGGCGCTGTCGGGCTCCGGGCCGGCGTACTTCTACCTGCTCGTCGAAGCCATGATCGACGCCGGCATCCTGCTCGGCCTGCCTCGGCAGGTGGCCCGCGACCTCATCGTCCAGACCGCCATCGGCTCCGCCGTGATGCTGCGGGACTCCGGCGAGCACCCCGTCGCCCTGCGCGAGGCGGTCACCTCCCCGGCCGGCACCACCATCGCCGCGATCCGGGAGCTGGAGCGTCACGGGGTGCGGGCGGCGATGCTCGCCGCGCTGGAGGCGGCCCGGGACCGGGCCCGCGAGCTGGCCGCCGACAACGCCTAGCGTCGTTGCCGGTCACGGGACGATGACGGCGCGGCCGAGCAGCTCGCCGGCCCGCATCCGCCGGTACGCCTCCATCGCCTGGTCCAGGCCGAACGTCGTCACCTTAGGCGCGATCAGTCCGCGCGCGGCCAGGTCGAGCACCTCGATGAGCTCCGGGCGGGAGCCCCAGTAGGTGCTCTGGACGCTGGCCTCGTACGGCAGCGAGAAGAACGACACCGGCAGCGTGCCGCCGGCGATCCCGACCAGGGTGAGGTCGCCCAGCGTCCGCACGCTCTGACCGGCCAGCGCCAAAGTTTCGTCGCTGCCGACCATGTCGATGACGACATCCGCGCCGTGCCCGGAGGTGGCGTCGCGGATCGCCGCGACGGTGGAGTCGTCGGCAAGCAGGGCCTGGTCCGCGCCGCACCCGGTGGCCAGGTCCAGCGCCTCCTGCCGGGTGTCCACGGCGATCACCTGCGCCGCGGTCACCGCCTTGAGGATCTGTACCCCGACGTGCCCGAGGCCGCCCACGCCGATGATTACCGCCGTCGACCCTGGCATCAGCTTGGGCAGGGAGCGTCTGACGGCGTGGTACGGGGTGAGGCCCGCGTCGGTCAGCGGCGCGGCCTGCGCCGGGGTGAGCCCTTCGGGCAGGGCGATGAGGTGGCGGGCGTTGTCGACGAGCATGAGGTCGGCCATGCCGCCGTCCAGGCCGAGCCCGCCGCCGCCGGAGGGGATCGGGGCGCGGTCGGGGTCCTCGCAGTAGGCGTCGATGCCGAGCCGGCAGCGTTGGCAGACGCCGCAGCCCCAGGCCCCCATGACGGCGACCGGCTGGCCCACCTCCAGCCCGGTGACGCCGACGCCCAGCTCATGCACCCAGCCGGCGTTCTCATGTCCGAGGGTGAACGGCGGGGACCAGGGCAGGCTGCCGGCGGTGAAGTCGTGCATGAGGTGCAGGTCGGAGTGGCACGCCCCGGCGCCACCAATCTTGATCACCACCTGGCCGGGTCCAGGCGTCGGCGCCGGGGCCTCGGTCAGCTCGGCCTCGGATTTCCAGGCCATCAGTCGTAGCGCGCGCATCGGGCTCACCTCATTCGTGGTCGGACCGGCAGGTCGGGTCGGCGGTAGGTCCCATGGTGGCGCCGGGTCGACGCCGACCGCCGGGCGCCGGCCCATCGGGCCGACGCCGTAGGCTGAGATTCATGGGGCACCAGCTGCGCGACTCTGTGGATCTGCACAGGCGATCCGACTCCCGGCTCACCGATCTGGGCCTGGACCGTTGGCGGGATCTTCCCCGCGCCCAGACGCCGCCGTGGCCGGACCCGTCCGCTGTCGACGAGGTCTGCGACGTGCTCGGCCAGGTGCCGACGATCGTCGCCCCGTACGAGGTCGACCAGCTCCGGGACCGGCTCGCGCTGGCGTGTGAGGGTCAGGCGTTCGTCCTGGTCGGCGGCGACTGCGCCGAGACGTTCGTCGACAACACCGAGCATCACCTGCTGGCGAACGCGCGCACCCTGTTGCAGATGGCCGTGGTGCTCACGTACGGCGCGTCGGTGCCCGTGATCAAGGTGGGTCGGTTCGCCGGCCAGTACACCAAACCCCGTTCGGCGGCGACCGACGCGCTCGGTCTGCCCTCCTACCGCGGGGACATGATCAACGCGATCGAGCCCGACCCGCAGGCCCGGGTGGCCGACCCGCGCCGGATGGTGCGCGCCTACGCCAACGCCGCCGCCGCCATGAACATGATGCGCGCCTACCTGGGCGGCGGCATGGCGGACCTGCACGCCGTGCACACCTGGAACAAGGACTTCGTGCGGATCTCCGCCGCCGGCGAGCGCTACGAGGCGATCGCCCGCGAGATCGACCGGGCGCTGTCGTTCATCCGCGCCTGCGGCATGACCGAGGACGAGGCTCTGCGCACCGTCACCCTGTACTCCTCGCACGAGGCGCTGGCGCTGGAGTACGAGCGGGCCCTGACCCGGCTCAGCAATTCCCAGGCGTACGGGCTGTCCGGGCACTTCCTGTGGATCGGCGAGCGCACCCGTCAGCTCGACGGCGCGCACCTGGACTACGTCTCCCGGCTGGCCAACCCGATCGGGGTGAAGATCGGCCCGACGACGAGCCCGGACGACGCGCTGGCCCTGTGCGCCAAGCTCAACCCCGACAACGTCCCCGGCAAGCTCACCCTGATCTCGCGGATGGGCAACCACAAGGTCCGCGATGTGCTCGGCCCGGTCGTCGAGAAGGTCACCACCGCCGGCCACAAGGTCGTCTGGCAGTGCGATCCGATGCACGGCAACACGCACGAGTCGTCCAACGGATACAAGACCCGTCACTTCGACCGGGTCGTCGACGAGGTCCTCGGCTACTTCGAGGTGCACCGTCAGCTCGGCTCCCACCCGGGCGGTCTGCATGTCGAGCTGACCGGCGAGGACGTCACCGAGTGTCTCGGCGGCGCCCAGGCCATCGAGGACGTCAACCTGCCGGAGAAGTACGAGACCGCCTGCGATCCGCGCCTGAACACCCAGCAGTCGCTGGAGCTGGCGTTCCTGGTCGCGGAGATGCTGCGTGGCTGAGCCGGGCGGCCAGTTGGTGGACCTGCGCTCGGACACCGTCACCGCGCCGACGCCGGGGATGCGCGCGGCGATGGCCGCGGCCGAGGTCGGCGACGACGTCTACGGCGAGGACCCGACGGTCGCCGCGTTGGAGGCCGAGGTCGCGGCGCTGTTCGGGCACGAGGCGGCGCTGTTCGCCCCGACCGGGTCGATGGCCAACCAGATCGCGTTGCAGCTGCTCGTGCCGCCGGCGCAGGAGCTTTTGTGCGACGCGGACGCGCACGTGGTCACCTACGAGGTGGGCGCGGCGGCCGGCTACGGCGGTATCTCGACCCGGACCTGGCCGGCGTCGGGGGGAGCGCCGGACCCGGACCAGATCGCGGCGATGATCCGTCCGGACGGTTTCTGGGCGGTGCCCACCCGCGCGGTCGCGGTGGAGCAGACCCACAACCTCGCTGGCGGCCAGGTCATCGCGGTGGAGACGCTGCGCCGGCTGCGGGGCGTCGTTGACGAGGCTGGGGTCGCGATGCACTGCGACGGGGCCCGGATCTGGCACGCCCACCTCGCCGACGGGGTGCCGTTGGCCGAGTACGGCGGGTTGTTCGACATGCTGTCGGTATGCATGTCCAAGGGGTTGGGCGCGCCGGTGGGGTCATTGGTGATCGGCTCGGCGGAGCGGATCGAACGGGCCCGCTGGCTGCGTAAGCGCATGGGCGGGGGGATGCGGCAGGTCGGCGTCCTGGCCGCCGCCGCCAGCTACGCGCTGCGCCACCAGCTCACCCGGTTGGTCGACGATCACGCCCGGGCGGCCCGGCTGGCGGCGGAGCTGGCGCCGTTCGGTGTCGTCGCCGCGCCGCCGCGCACGAATCTCGTCCCGCTGGACCTGCGGCGATCGGGCTGGGACGCGCCGTCGTTGGCCGCCGCCGCCCGCGAGCGCGGCGTGTTGATCTCGGTGCTCGGCCCGCGGATCGGCCGGCTGGTCACCCACCTGCACATCGACGACGACGCGGTGGACCGCGCGGTCGCGGTGCTGGTCGCGCTGTTGAGAAGCCGTCCGGCGGCCTGATCGGCGGGCCGGGCCCGATCGCCGTTACGGGGCCGGGTGCGCGGTGACGTGCTGCAGGTAGAGCTGCTCGCCGAGCTTGTCGAGGAGCGCGAGCTGGGTTTCGAGGTAGTCGACGTGTTTCTCCTCGTCGGCGAGGATCTCTTCGAACAGTCGCGCGGAGGTGTGGTCGTCGACTGATCTCATGTGCGCGATCCCGGCGCGGAGCCGGCCGACGGCCTCGACCTCGATGGCCATGTCGCACGCGAACTGTTCGCGGATGGTCTCCCCGATCCGGACCGGGAACAGCCGTTGGTAGTTGGGCAGGCCCTCGAGGAACAGGATCCGGTCGGTGAGCGTCTCGGCGTGCCGCATCTCGTCGATGGACTCGTGCCTGGTGTACGCGGCCAGGACGGTGTGTCCCCAGTTCTCCTGCATCTTGGCGTGCAGGAAGTACTGGTTGATCGCCGTCAGCTCCGCGGTGAGCTGCTCGTTGAGGAACTCGATGACGCGTGGGTCGCCCTGCATGCGCCGATCGTAGTCACGAGTTCAGGGTGTTTTGCGGCTTTTCGCAGCTATTCACGCCGCTGCGGGGACGGCCGCGCCGAGCTCCTCGTCCAGGATGTCGGCGACCCGGTCCAGGCAGGCGCCGCAGCCGGTCCCGGCGCCGCAGGCGTCGCCGACGTGGTCCTCGGTGCGCGCCCCGCGTCGGATCACGCGGCGTACCTCGCACTCGCGGACCCGTTCGCAGATGCAGACGTACACGACCAGCCCTTTCGTTAGCCTCAGCTAATAAAGGGTGCCCTAAGTTGCCTGGTCAGCGCAAGGGTCAGTGACATTTCGCTGCGGCGAGCGTCCGTAGCGCGGCGATATCGGCCAGGTGGCCTGTCGTCCCCTTGCTCGGCGTCTCGACGATGAGCGGCACGCCCGCCGCGGCCGGGTGGGCCAGCAGCTCGCCGAACGCCGCCGGGCCGATCGTCCCGGCGCCGATGTTCTCGTGCCGGTCCCGCCGGGAGCCGCAGGCGTCCTTGGAGTCGTTGGCGTGCACCAGCCGAAGCCGGTCCGTCCCGACCGTCGCCGACAGCGTGTCCAGCGTCGCGGTCATGCCGCCAGGCGTGGCCAGATCGTGGCCGGCCGCCCACGCGTGGCAGGTATCGAAGCAGACGCCCAGCCAGGGATGGCCGTCGACGGCGTCCAGGTAGGGGCCAAGATCCTCAACCCGGGCGGCCAGCGAGCGCCCCCCGCCGGCGCTGGGCTCGACGAGCAGACGCGGGCCACCGGCTTCGGCGGCGGCGTCCAGCAACGGCGTCAGGGCCGCGCGGACCTGCCGGAACGCGTCCGCGGCATGGTCGGCGCCCACCGCGCTGCCGGCATGGAAGACCACCCCGGCGGCGCCGATGGCCTGACCGCGCCGCAGGGCGTGGGCCAGGGTGGCGACCGAGCTGGCGACGGTGGCCGGGGTCGGCGAGCCGAGGTTCACCAGCAGCGACGCGTGGACGAACGCGGGCATGCTCCGGGCCAGGCAGCCTTCGCGGAAGCGGGCGTCCTGGTCCGGGTCGCCCTCGGACAACGCCCAGCCGCGCGGATTGCCCACGTACACCTGGACGGCGGTGGCGCCGATGGCGTCGGCGGCCGGCAGCGCGGTCCTGCCGAGCCCGCCCGATGACGAGACATGGGCGCCGATGGGCGGCACGGTCAGAAGCACACCAGGACCGCCTCCGCGCCCGGGGTCGTCGGGGCGCCTTCGACCGGCGACTGCGACTTGACGAAGCCGTTCGGGTTGAAGGTGACCCGGACCTTCAGCTTCAGCTGCTCCAGTCCCTGCTGCGCCTGGTCGCAGCGCATGTCGGTGACCCGTGGCATGGCGAACGCCGGTGGTCCCTTGCTCACCGTCAGCGCGATCTCCGCGCCCCGGTCCACGCCGGCGCCCTCGGCGAGACTCTGCTTGATCACCTGTCCGGCCGGCTCGTCGCTGTCGACGATCGCCTCGGTGACCGTGAGCCCCAGCCTGGTCAGCAGGTCCTTGGCCTCGGCCAGCTGCTTGCCGACCACATCGGGGGTCGAGATCGGCGCCTTGCCCTTGCTCACCGTCACGGTGATCTTGTCGCCTGGCTTGACCTGGGCGCCCACGACGGGCTCGGTGGCGGCGACGGCGCCGGCCGGCAGGGTGTCGTGGTACCGGTCCGGGCCGCGGACGAGCACCAGCTTGGCCAGCTCCAGCTCCGGCCGGGCCAGCTCCAGCGACTTGCCGACGATGTCGGGCACCGGGAACCGCTCCGGCCCCAGGGACAGGATCAGCGTGATCGTGGAGCCCTGCACCACCCGAGCCTGAGCCTGGGGGCTCTGCGCCAGCACCACGCCCTTGTCGACGTGCTCGTCGTGCCGGGGCTCGCCGTAGCCGACCGTGAACCCGGACTGCTGCGCACGGGCGATCGCGCCGGCCTCGGTCAGGCTCACCAGCGTCGGCGCGTCGGTGTATCGGCCGGAGGCCAGCCACCACAGGCCCGTGCCGAGCAGCAGCGCCACCGCCGCGGCCAGAATCGGGCGGCTCCGCTGGCGCAGGGCCGTCCGGGTCCTGTCCAGCGCCGGCTGCGCCCGCCGCCAGGCGTCGCCGGCCCGGTCGAGGAGCCGCCGGGTCGGATCGGGCGATGCCACCCGGGCCCGGGTGGGCGGTAGGCGGCGGCCTGACGCGGCGGCGACGGCATGGGCATCGCCCGAGCGCGCCCACCGGGCCGCCCGGCGGGACGGGGCGATCGGCGGGACCATCATGGTCCGCTCGGTGGCGGCGCGCATCGCGGCGGTCGTCACGCCGATGCCGTCGCGTAGCTGCTGGACCTCGGACTGGAGGTGACCGGCGTCGCTGGGCCGCCGGCGCGGGTCGCGCCGGGTGGCCCGCACCACCAGCTCCGTCAGCGGCGGCGGCAGGTCCGGGGTGAGTTTCGCTGGCGACGGGACCTCGTTGTCCACATGCTGCCAGGCGACATCGACGGGCTCCTGGCCGTCGAAGGGCACCCGGCCGGTGAGCATCTCGAACAGCACGATCCCGGCCGAGTAGACGTCCGTCCGCGGGTCCGCGACGCCCTCGGCGACCAGCTCCGGCGCGACGTACGCGACCGTCGCCATGAGCTGGCCAGGGTCGTCGGCGCTGGCCTCGACGGCCTGCGCCAGACCGAAGTCGGCCACCTTGACGACGCTGTCGATGAGCCGGCCCGGCCCGCCGCTCGGCGACTCCGCCACCAGGATGTTCTCCGGTTTGACGTCCCGGTGCACCAGTCCGGCCCGGTGCGCGGCGGCCAGCGCGGCCAGCATCTGGTCGGCCACGGCCAGCGCCTCGGCCGGGTCCAGCCGCCGGCGCTGGGCCAGGACCTCCCGCAGGGTGCGACCGCGGACGAACTCCATGACCAGGTACGGGCGGCCCTCGTGCTCGCCCTGGTCGTAGACGGCGACGACGTTCGGGTGGGTGAGTCGGGCGATCGTCCGCGCCTCCAGCGTGAAGCGGCGCAGGAACTGCTCGTCCCGCGCCTGTCCCGGCTGGATGATCTTCAACGCGACGACGCGTTCCAACCGCTCGTCGACGGCGGTGTAGACGGTGGCCATGCCGCCACGCGCCACCCGTCCACGGACGCGGTAGCGTCCGTCGACCAGGGTCCCCATCAGCGGGTCAGCGACCTGAGTGTCCATCGGCAGCAGAGTCTAGGCCGCCATCGCCCCGGCGTCGGGGAGGTCGACGGCCGCGTCGCGGCTGGCCACGGCGGTGACGCGCGGCCCGGTCAGTCGAACGGCCAACGCGGCATGCGGGTGGGGCGCGGCCGGCGGGTCCGGGTCGGGCTCGGCGACACCTCGTCGGAGGGGTCTACTGACGGGATGGGCTGCTCGGGGGGGCTGGCGTCCGGGGACGGCTCGCCCGGCTCCTGCGGGTCCGCGGACACCGTCGGCAGCGCGGGGTCGGGCGCCGGCGCGGCGTCGGGCAGCGGCCTGACCTGCCACACCGGCATGGGCGAGCCGGCCGCGTCCAGGGAGGGCGTGGCCGTGGCGGTGACGCTCGCCGGGGGCGTGACGGCGCTCGGCGGCGCGGCCCGCAGGGCCC
The DNA here is from genome assembly GCF_039532605.1 of Pilimelia columellifera subsp. columellifera. Taxonomy (NCBI): domain Bacteria; kingdom Bacillati; phylum Actinomycetota; class Actinomycetes; order Micromonosporales; family Micromonosporaceae; genus Pilimelia; species Pilimelia columellifera. The sequence goes on along the minus strand of NZ_BAAARY010000004.1, from coordinate 179,382 downwards.
CGGCGCCTCCGACGGGCGCCGCCGGACCGGCCTGTTTGCCGGCGGGCGCCGTCCGGTCGGGCGGTTCGGCGGCGGCCTGCACGACCACGAACGCGGCCAGCGCCGCCGCCACGGCCGCGGCGCCGGCCACCCACCTGCCGTTCTGACGGCGCTGCGCGGGGGCGTGATGCTCCGACCGCCTGCCCAGGTCGTATCTGATCGAGCGCCAGGCGCCGGCGATCTCACGGCTGATGGTCCGCCACATTGCGATCACGTCTCCGTTTCGGGTCGTCCCGGTCATCCACCGGCCCGGCCGGGGCCGTGCCGCGTCTGGCATGGCAGGGTGGACATGTGGACGAACAAATCTCCGGCGGCCCGACCGAGTGGCTGACGCTGCCCGATGTCGCCGAACGCCTTGACCTGTCGATCAGCAAGGTGAATCAGATGGTCAAAGATGGGCTGCTGTTGGTGGTCCGCCATGACGGTGTCCGGCGGGTGCCCGCCGATCTCATCGCCACGGAGACTGCCTTAAGGCATTTGCCCGGAATTCTGAATGTGCTGCGCGACGCTGGTTACAACGATGAAGAAGCGCTTGAGTGGCTGTACATTCCGGACGATTCGCTCGCAGGGGGGTGCGCCGCGGTCGCCCTGGGCGGTCCCAACACCACCGAGGTCAAGCGCCGGGCGCAGGCGCTGGGTTTCTGACGTGGGCCGCTACACCTACCTGGCGGTGCTCGCCGGGTGCCTGCTCGCGGCGGTCTGGCTGGAGCCCCTCTTCCGGGTCCGGGTGCTGCGCCGGTGGCGGCGGCTGACGCTGACGGTGCTGCCGGTCGCGGCCGTCTTCATCCTCTGGGACCTGGCCGCCATCGCCGCCGGCCACTGGACCTTCGACCCCGACCAGACCCTCGGCGTGTCGTTCGGACCGTTGCCGCTGGAGGAGGCGCTGTTCTTCCTGGTCGTGCCGATCTGCGCGCTGCTCGGCTTCGAGGGCGTCCGGGCCTCGCTACGCCGTCGCGCCGCGACCACGCCGGAAACCACCGGTGACCCGACGCCCGACGGGGCTGCCGGCGCGAGAGCTAACCGGCAAGCCGGCCCGTCGGGAGAGCCGGCCTGCTCGACGGCGGGCGGACCGGAATGAGCTACACGGCAGCGGCGGTGCTGGGCGTCGCTCTGGCCGCGGCGCTGGACCTGTGGGTCCTGCGCACCCGGCTGCTCGCCCGGCGTGAGTTCTGGCTCACCTACCCGATCATCGTGTTCTTCCAGCTGCTGTCGAACGGCGTGCTGACCGGTCGGTCGGTGGTCCGGTACGACCCGGCGGCCATCCTCGGGCTCCGCGTCCTCTACGCCCCGGCGGAGGATCTGCTCTTCGGGTTCGCGCTGGTGTTGACGACCCTGTCGCTGTGGTGCTGGCACGCCCGTAGATCAGGCGACCAGGCCGCCGCCTGACTACGTCGTGGATCAGTGGCGGCGGGCGGTCGCGGCCAGGGCCAGCGCCGCCAGCACCTCACGCGCCTGGGATGCCATCGGAGCGGCCTCCAACGCGCCCAACGCCGTCTCCGTCAGCTGGGTGATCCGCTCCTCGGTCGCCGCCAACGCCCCGCTGCCGACGATGACCGCGGTCAGCTCGGCGACCCTCGGCTCGTCCAGCGACGGGTCGCCGAGGCCGGCAAGCAGCGCCTCCCGCTGTCGCGCTCCGCACGCCTCCAAGGCCGCCGCCACCAGAAACGTCCGCTTGCCCTCGCGCAGGTCGTCGCCGGCCGGCTTGCCGGTGCGTCCTGGGTCGCCGAAGATCCCCAGCACGTCGTCGCGAAGCTGGAACGCCTCGCCGAGCGGCAGCCCAAACGCCGACAGCGCCTCCCGTAGCGGCTGCGGCGCGTCGGCCAGCGCCGCCCCGAACAGCAGCGGACGCTCGACGGTGTACTTGGCCGACTTGTAGACCGCCACCTTGCTGGCGCGTTCGCGCGAGGTGTCGCCGGTGGCCTGCGTGAGCAGGTCCAGGTACTGGCCCCCGGTGACCTCGGTGCGCATGGCGTCAAAGACCGGCCGCGCCCGGGCCAACGTCAGCGGCGGCAGGCCGGCCTCGTTGAGCAGCTGGTCGGACCAGACCAGGCACAGATCGCCCAGCAGGATCGCCGAGGCCGACCCGAACCCGGTCGGGTCGCCGGCCCAGCCGCTGCTGGAGTGGGCGGCCGCGAACCGGCGGTGCACCGCCGGCTCGCCCCGGCGGGTGTCCGAGCCGTCCATGAGGTCGTCGTGGATCAGGGCGCTGGCCTGGACCAGCTCCAACGCGGCCACCGCCGCCACCAGGGCGTCCGAATCGACGCCGCCGGCGGCCCGGAAACCCCAGTAGCCGAACGCCGGGCGCAGCCGTTTGCCGCCGCCGAGCACGAACGCCTCGATCGTCTCGGCCACCGGCAGCAGCGCCGCATCGATCTCGACAAGTTGGCGTCGGCGCGCGGCCAGGAAGCCGGCCAGCGCCCCGTCGACCCTGGCCCGTAGGTCGCCGAGGTCGGTCGGCGGCACGAGCGCCCCTGCCTGCGCGCCGTCCGGCGCCTGAATACGTGTGCTCACGAGGATGAAACTAGCCGGTCGCGGTTCGTCGGTCCGGACGACATGGGCGCCTGGTGGCGTAGAGTTGCCGCCGTGACCCTCGGCCTTCCGTCCGTGCGCTCCGACAGTCAGCCATCCATCGGGGCGATGGTCCGCGGGCCCGAGCCCACCTTCTCCTTCGAGTTCATGCCGTCCCGCTCGCCCGAGCAGGACCAGCAGCTGTGGGAGACGATCCGCGCGCTCGAGCCGCTGCGTCCGTCGTTCGTGTCCATCACCTACGGCGCCGGCGGCAGCACCCGCGAGACCACGGTGTCGGTCACCGAACGCATCGCCACCGAGACGACCCTGGTCCCAATGGCGCACCTCACCGCGGTGAACCACTCCCTGGCCGAGCTGCGCAACACCATCGGCTGCCTCGCCGAGGCCGGCATCCGCAACGTCCTGGCGCTGCGCGGCGACCCGCCCGGCGACCCGATGGGTCCGTGGACCAGACACCCCCAGGGCCTGTCCTACGCCGACGAGCTGGTGGCGCTGCTGCGCGAGTCCGGCGACTTCTGCGTCGGCGTGGCGGCGTTCCCCTACAAGCACCCGCGTTCGGCCGACATCGAGTCCGACACCCGGTGGTTCGTGCAGAAGTGCCGCGCCGGGGCCGACTTCGCCATCACCCAGATGTTCTTCGACGCCGATGACTACCTGCGCCTGCGTGACCGGGTCGCCGACGCCGGCGGCGACACGCCCATCCTCGCCGGGGTCATGCCGGTCACCTCGATGCGCACCATCGAACGGGCCACACACCTGTCCGGGGCGCCGTTCCCGGCCGCCCTGGCCAGCCGCTTCGCCCGGATCGCCGACGACCCTGCCGCCGTCCGTCAGCTCGGCGTCGAGACCGCCACCGAGCTGTGCGAGACGCTGCTCGACGAGGGCGTCCCGGGCATCCACTTCATCACCCTCAACCGGTCGACGGCCACCCGCGAGGTTTGGGCTGGAATGCGGGTCGGCGCCCATGCGTGAGGTCAACCCCTGAACTGGGACGGGTACTCCGCCGCCTGGGCGGGGCTGCACGGCGGCCTCGACCCCCGGCAGGCCCCGCCCTGGGCGCGGCGGTGGCTCCGGATGTCCTACCGGCTCGGCGCCGGCGTCGGACGGCTCGGCGTGCGGCCCACCACTGTCACCCTCGTCGGCCTGGCCTGCTCGGTGTCCGTCCCGCTGGTCGTCGTCCTCGGTCCTGGCTGGCCGTTGGTGGCCGCCGCGCTCGTCGCGCTCGCGGTCACCGCTGACAGCGTCGACGGGGCGGTCGCCGTGGTCACCGGACGGGCCAGCCGGCTCGGGCACGTCCACGACGCGCTCGCCGACCGGATCGCCGAGCTGTGCTGGGGAGTCGCGTTCTGGCTGGTCGGAGCCCCCGGACCGCTCGCCGTCGCGTGCGTCGCCGGCGCCTGGCTCTACGAGTACGCCTGTGCGCAGGCCGCCGCCGCCGAGATGAGCTACCGGGGTCCGGCGCCGATGGCCGAGAGTCCCACCCGGGTGGGACTGGTTATCGTCGGGTTGACCCTCACTGGGTTCGCCGGGTTGCTCGACGGCGGCGTCGCGGTCGGCGTGGCCACTCTCACCCTCGTCGTGTGGGCGTTGATCAGCCTGATCGGATTCGGTCAGCTGCTGGGCCTGCTGCGGGCCGGGTTGAGGTAGCGCCGGGCCGGCCCGCTTCCGCCGTCAACGGCAGGCGCCGACCGAGCACCGCGAACGGGCGACCGTCGCCAGGGAAGTGGAACTGGCGCAGCACATCCACGAACCCGAACCTGCGGTACAGCCGCCACGCCCTCGACCCCGACTCGTCGGCCTCCGGAGTGGACAACACGGCGGTGGCGGCCGGCGTGGTGGCCAGCAGCGCGATCAGCTGGGCCGCGCCCAGCTGGCGCCCCTGGGCGGCCGGGCGCACATGCAGCTCGACGATCTCGAAGCAGTCGACGAGCCACTGTCGTCGTGGCGGTGGCAGCGCGGCGTTGACCTGGTCGTGCCACCACTGCCCGGCCCGGCAGGTGTAGCCGTAGCCGAAACCGGCCAGGGCGCCCTCGTCGGTGAGCGTCGCCACCGCGCGGAACCCCGGCCGGTGCACGTGCGCGGCGACGTAGCCGCGCCGGGTGGCCAGCAGCTCATCGGAGTAGCCCATCGCCTCGCCGTACGCCGCGATGACGTCGTCGAGGCGGCGCAACAGATCGGCGGGCGTCCATGAGACGAGCCTCATCGCCGGTCCTTCCTGTGCGTGGTATCGCGTCCACGGTACGCGTCCGCGCCGCCCTGTCGGGGCGATCCTGCCGTCGCGGGCTCCGCTGCCCACCGCGTTGGCCCTGGGCCGCGTGCGCTGGCCCGGATCCGCGCAGCGCTGGGCCTGATGCGACTCAGATAGCGGATTGGGGCCATTGTTTCCGCAGGTGAAATGGGGTTGCAAGATTGCAAGTTGTGGCACTCCGGCATCGGCTGACATGCTTTCCGCAACGCCCGCTGGTCCATATCGGATTCATGAACGGGTCTGTGAAGTGGCTGGTCAGCCTGTCTGTGACGGGTCGTTTCGGCGTGCGGTGGCGCAGTTTGTCAGCGTGCGGTGGCGTGGTTGGTCTACTTCGCCCTGTGGCGTGGTTTGGCTGTGGGCGCAGCGTAAATGTGGTGACCGGGGCGGGTGTCTGGTTGGCGCCTTGCCCGCCCCGGTCGATGTCGAGAGGACTGATCATGAGGAATGACGACCTGCCCGACGTGTCGACTGTCTATCACGGCCGGCCCGGCCCCGACTACGGCGATCCGCCGTCCGCTCTGAGCCCGGTCTTCTCGGTCCCGCCGGATGGTCCGGACGGGCCGCCGCCGGTCTTCGGCCTGGGCCGGGTTCGGCCCTTCGCCCTGCATGACTGCCGCGAGGTGCTCGCCTACGGTCTGGTGCTGCCGGACGGCAGCGCCGTGACCGCGCAGTGGACCCAGCGGGGATGCGGCGCGGTGGGGGTGTGGTCGACGCCCGAGGCGCCGCGGCGGCTGTGGGCGTGTGCCCTGACCTGGCTGGACGCCGGCGCGCGCTGATCCGCCGAACTTTGTCGCACCTGGGCGCTAGTGTTGTTTGTGTTCGAACGGATGTTCGAATAACCTGATAGGGGCAGGCGGAGCGCTTGGTCCCCACGCGTCGCGAGCGTGGGCGTTCTGAGCGTCTCCACCTCCTCGGACGCCGTTTCGCGGACGGCGTTCTTCTCGGGCGTCGGCTTTCGCGGGCCGGCTCCGTTCGGCGGGCGTCGCCCGCTGCCCACGACCCCCGGGCAGCGGGCGACGGCCCTCCGGCCGGGTGGGCATGGCGAGGGGAAGCGCCACGCCTGCCCGGCTACACCGCTGCGTCTTCCTCCGCAGCGTCCGCAGGCGGTTTTGCCTGATCCGTTCGGCCCTGTCCGGGGCGGGACGTCGGACCGTGTGAGGAGAAGACGATGTCGATCAGTACGACGCCGAGCGTCGCGGCGCACATGCTGCCGCACCGCGCTCCTGCCGAGCTGTTGGCCATCGCCCGTAACGGGCTGGCCGAGGCGGCGCGGACCCGTTCCGAGGGGCTCCGTTACGCCACCGCCCACCTGGCCGCGCTGCGAGCGGCGACGGCGGTGCTGGCCACCCGGGCCCAGCCGTCGCCCCGCAGCCGTAACCGGGTCACCAGCGTCTGGGCCCTGCTGATCCTGGTCGCCCCGGAGCTGGGGGAGTGGGCCGCCTACTTCGCCGCCGGGGCGGCCAAACGCAGCGCGGCGGAGGCCGGAATTCCCCGGGTGGTCACCGCCCGCGAGGCCGATGACCTGCTCCGGGCCACCGAGCAGTTCGTCGCGGTGGTCGAGATGACGCTCGGGTTGTCCCGCAGGCCCGCGCCACCGGACCGTGTCGCCGCCTGACCGCGTCGCGCTTGGCACAAGTCGCGCTTGGCACAAACTGAAGTAACAAACGGAAGTAGATGAGCAATGGCAGGCCTGGACGCGGTCCGAGCGGCGGCGCTGATGGCAGCGGTCCGTGACGCCGGGCGGCACGCGGACGTCACCACGGCGCAGGAGTCGGCGCGTGCGGTGCTTCCGGTCGTCGCCGAGCTGAGTCCGCTGTTGCCGGGGCGTGGGCTGCGGCGCGGCAGCACCGTCGCTGTCGCCGCCTGCCCAGGGCCGCCCGCGTCCCGGCCGGGCCGGGCCCAGGGCGGTTCGGCTCCAGGTGGATCATCGCTGATGATGGCTCTGCTGGCGGCGGCGTCCCGGTCCGGCGCCTGGTGCGCGGTGGTGGGCCTGCCGGCCTTCGGGGCGTCGGCGGCCCGGGAGATGGGCATCGCCCTCGAACGGTTGGCGTTGGTCCCGCACCCCGGTCCGCAGTGGCCGACCATGGTCGCCGCCCTCATCGACGGGGTGGATGTGGTCGTGGCCGCCGCCCCTACGGACGCCGCCGCCACGGTCACCCGTCGGCTGGCCGCCCGGGCCCGGCAGCGCGGTTGTGTGCTGGTCCCGTATGGAACCTGGGACGGCGCCGACATCACCCTGCGGGTCGCCCACAGCGCCTGGCAGGGGCTGGAGCGTGGTCGCGGGCGGCTGCGCCGACGGCAGGTGGCGATCACCGCGCGCGGGCGCGGGGCGGCGGCGCGGCCCCGTGAGGTCACCATCTGGATGCCGAACCCCGCTGGCACGGTCGCCGCCCTAGCCCGGCCCCGGCTGACGCTGGCGCCGTGAGCGTCGTCCGCACCCTGGTGCTCTGGTGTCCGGACTGGCCGGTCACCGCCGCCCAGCTCGTCGACGGCACACCGGCCCATCTGCCGGTGGTCGTCCTTCGCGCCAACAGGGTGATCGCCTGCTCCCCGGCCGCCCGGGCCGAAGGCGTCCGCCGGGGCCTGCGGCGTCGGGAGGCCCAGCACCGCTGCCCGGAGAGCATCGTCCTGGAACATGATCCGGGGCGGGACGCCCGCGCCTTCGAGCCGGTGCTGACGGCGGTCGAGGCGATCGCCGCCGGCGTCGAGGTCATCCGGCCGGGGGCGTGCGCGCTGGCGGCCCGGGGGCCGGCCCGCTACCACGGCGGCGAGGAGCCGGCCGCCGAGCGGATCGTCGAGCAGGTCGCCCAGGAGTGCGCGGTCGAATCCCAGATTGGCATCGCCGACGGCGTGTTCGCCGCCGGACTGGCCGCCCGGCTCGGACGGATCATTCCGGAGGCCGGCACGCCCGGGTTCCTGGCCGACATCACGGTCACCGCACTCGGTCGGCCCGCCCTGGTCGACCTGCTGCGCCGGCTCGGCGTCCACACCCTGGGGCAGTTCGCCGCGCTCCCCGCCGCCGATGTGCTCTCCCGCTTCGGCGCTGACGGCGCCTGGGCGCACCGGCTCGCCAGCGGCCACGACACCCGGGCGTTGGCGATCCGGCAGCCGCCCCCGGACCTGGACGTCACCGACGGATACGAGGCGCCGTTGGAGCGGGTCGACGCTGCGGCCTTCGCCGCCAGGGCATTGGCCGAGCGGCTCCACGACCGGCTCGCCGGGCACGGGCTGGCCTGCGCCCAACTGGAGATCGAGGCGCTCACCGCAGCCGGCGAGCGCCTCCGCCGGACCTGGCGTCACGACGGGCTGCTCACCGCGGCGGCGATCGCCGACCGGGTCCGCTGGCAGCTGGACGGGTGGCTGTCCCCGGCGGCCCGTCCCGGCGCCGGCAGCGCGGTGGGGCGGCCTACCGCCGGGATCGTCCGGCTGCGACTGTCGCCCGGCGGGGTGCTGCGAGGCCTGGGGCAGCAGCCCGGCCTGTGGGGCGAGCCGGGCGCGGAGACGCAGCGGGCACACCGGGCGTTGACCAGAGTCCAGGGCCTGCTCGGCCCCGACGGTGTGGTCACAGCCGTTCTCGGTGGGGGGCGCCGCAGCGTCGACCAGTCCCGACTCGTCCCGTGGGGCGAGCGGCGTCAGCCCGACCCAGGTCAGATCCAGGCCCCCTGGCCAGGCCGGTTGCCGTCGCCGTCGCCTGCGGTGGTGTTGCCGTCGCCGCTGCCCGCCGCGGTGTGGGACGCCTCCGGCGAGGTGGTGCGCGTCGACGGCCGGTTGGGGCTGAGCGGCGTTCCCGTCCGTTGCTCTCTGGCCGCCGGCCCCACAGTGGAGATCACCGGTTGGGCGGGGCCGTGGCCGGTGGAGGAGAAGTGGTGGTCGCCGAGCCAGGCGCTGCGGCAGGCCAGATTCCAGGTGTCCCTGGCCGACGGCCGGGCCGCGTTGCTGGCCTTGTCCGCCGGCCAGTGGAGCGTGGAGGCGTGGTATGACTGAGCGCAGGAGTCGTTGAGATGGGCTGGAGCAACCCGCCGATGCCCTGGTCGGAGCTGGAGCGTCGACTCTCGTCCGCGGCGCCTGACCTGTTGCCTGTCGAGACCGACGGAGGGGACGGCCCGGCTTTCAGCCGCCGTCGCGCCCCGTACACCCTGCCCGCCAGCCACCGCGACCGTCGTCCCGCCGGAAAGGACGCCGCCGGAGAGGCCGCCCGGTACGCCGAGCTGCACTGTCATAGCAACTTCAGTTTCCTCGACGGCGCCAGCCATCCGGAGGAGCTGGCGGCCGAGGCTGACCGGCTGGGGTTGACGGCGCTCGCCCTCACCGACCACGACGGCTTCTACGGGGTGGTCCGGTTCGCCGAGGCGGCCCGCGCCCTCGGCCTGCCCACCGTTTTCGGGGCGGAGCTGTCGCTGGGCCTGACCGGACCCCAGAACGGTCAGGCCGACCCGGAAGGTGAGCACCTGTTGCTGTTGGCCCGTGGCCCGGCCGGGTACGCGCTGCTGGCCCGGGCGATGTCCTTGGCGCACCTGGCCGGCGGGGAGAAGGGTCGCCCGCTCTACCCGCCGTTGGCGGAGCTCGCCGGCCAGCTCGACGGGCAGGTGGTGGCCCTGACCGGTTGCCGTAAGGGCGCGGCGCCGATGGCGTTGGCGCGGGGCGGGCCGGAGCCCGCCGAGCGGGAGCTGCGCCGGTTGGTCGAGCTGTTCGGCACGGGCAACGTCGTCGTCGAGCTCACTGACCACGGCGATCCCGCCGACGGCGACCGCAACGACGCCCTGGCGGAGCTGGCCCAGGCGTGCCGGCTGCCGATGGTGGCCACGAACAACGTCCACTATGCCGTGCCGGCGCGGCGGCGGTTGGCGACTGCGGTGGCCGCGGTCCGGGCCCGGCGCAGCCTGGACGAGATGGACGGCTGGCTGCCGGCGGCCGGCACGGCGCATCTGCGTTCCGGGGCGGAGATGGCCGCCCGGTTCGCCGCGTACCCGGGCGCGGTGGCCGGCGCCTCCCGGCTGGGCGCTGAGCTGGCCTTCGACCTGAGTCTGGTCGCCCCGAAGCTGCCGGACCACCCGGTGCCCGACGGGCACACCGAGATGTCGTGGCTGCGGCAGTTGGCGTTCGAGGGCGCCCAGGTCCGGTACGGGCCACGGCAGGCGGCGCGGGCGGCGTACGAGCAGATCGACCGTGAGCTGGCGACGATCGAGCAGTTGGGCTTCGCCGGGTACTTTCTCGTCGTTCACGACATCGTGAGGTTCTGCCGGGACAACGACATCTACTGTCAGGGCCGCGGCTCGGCGGCCAACTCCGCCGTCTGCTACGCCCTGTGGATCACCAACGTGGACGCGGTGCGGTACGGGCTGTTGTTCGAGCGGTTCCTGTCCCCGGAGCGGGACGGCCCGCCCGACATCGACGTCGACATCGAGTCCCGCCGCCGGGAGGAGGTGATCCAGCACGTCTACGGCCGGTACGGCCGGCGCCATGCCGCCCAGGTCGCCAATGTCATCTCGTACCGGCCGAAGTCGGCGGTGCGGGACATCGCCAGGGCGTTCGGTTTCTCGACCGGCCAGCAGGACGCCTGGAGCAAGCAGATCGACCGCTGGCGCAGCATCGACGCCAGCGAGATCGAGGGCGTTCCCGAGCAGGTGGTGGCGTATGCCAACGAGCTGATGACCTTTCCGCGACACCTGGGCATCCACTCCGGCGGCATGGTCATCTGCGACCGTCCGGTGATCGAGGTGTGTCCGGTGGAGTGGGCCCGGATGCCCGGCCGCAGCGTCCTGCAGTGGGACAAGGACGACTGCGCGGCGGTGGGCCTGGTCAAGTTCGATCTGCTGGGGCTGGGAATGCTCGGCGCTCTGCACGACGGGTTCGACCTCATCGGGCAGCGCCTCGAGCTGGCCGAGATGCCGTTGGACGACCCCGAGGTGTACGAGATGTTGTGCCGGGCGGACGCGGTCGGGGTGTTCCAGGTGGAGAGCCGGGCGCAGCTGGCGACACTGCCGCGGCTCAAACCCCGCGAGTTCTACGACCTGGTGGTCGAGGTGGCGCTGATCCGCCCCGGCCCGATCCAGGGCGGTTCGGTGCACCCGTACATCCGGCGCCGCAACGAGCTGGAGGAGGCGACGGTGCCGCATCCGTTGATGCGCAACGCCTTGGGCAAGACTCTGGGCGTGCCGCTGTTCCAGGAGCAGATGATGCAGTTGGCGATGGACGTGGCCGGCTTCGACGCGGTCGCCGCCGACCAGCTGCGCCGGGCGATGGGCTCGAAACGTTCCGCCGAGCGGATGGCCCAGCTACGGGAGCGGCTCTACGCGGGCATGGCCGCCAACGGCATCACGGGCCCCGTCGCCGACGACATCTATCTCAAACTGTCGGCGTTCGCCAGCTACGGGTTCCCGGAGAGTCACGCGATGAGTTTCGCGTACCTGGTGTATGCCAGCGCCTGGCTCAAGCGGCACCACCCGGCGGCGTTCTGCGCGGCGTTGCTCAACAACCAGCCGATGGGCTTCTACTCGCCACAGTCGTTGTCGGACGACGCCCGCCGGCACGGCGTCCAGGTGCGTCGCCCGGACATCAACCTCAGCGGGGCGGACGCGACGTTGGAGGCGACCGCCGAGACCAGGTGGGGCAGCACGCCCGGCGAGCCGCCCCACCGGTGGGGGCTGGCCGGCCCGGCGGTGCGGCTGGGGTTGTCGAGCGTGCGGGCGGTGGGGGCGGAGCTGGCCGCGACGATCGAGGCGGAGCGCCGCGCCCGTGGCCCGTTCCGGGACCTGGCTGACGTGTCCCGGCGCACGGGCGCCTCGTCGGCGGCGTTGGAAGCGCTGGCGACCGCGGACGCCTTCGCCGGCTTCGGGTTGTCGCGACGGCAGGCGTTGTGGCTGGCCGGGTCGGCGGCGCAGGAGCGCGTCGGCCGGCTTGCCCTGGGCACGCCTGAGCCGCCGACCCTGCCTGGGATGTCTGACCTGGAGGCGCTGGTGGCTGATGTGTGGGCGACCGGGATGGCGCCGGACACCCATCCGGTGGCCTTCCTGCGTGAGGAATTGACCCGGTCGGAGGCGACGCCGGTCGCCCGGCTGGCCGAGCTTCCCTCCGGCGCCCGGGTCCGGGTGGGCGGGCTGGTGACGCACCGGCAGCGGCCGGCGACCGCCGGCGGGATCACCTTCCTCAACCTGGAGGACGAGACCGGCATGCTCAACGTGGTCTGTTCCCCGGGCCTGTGGCGCCGGCGCCGTCAGGTGGCCCGCTCCAGTGGCGCCCTGGTGGTGCGGGGTCGCCTGGAGAAGCACGAGTCGGTGATCAATCTGGTGGCTGACGAGTTGACCGCGCTCACCCCGCCGGCCAGGGTCACCTCCCGGGACTTCCGGTGACGTCGGGCCGACAACCCACGGCCGGGCCGGGTGGTTAGGCTGCGACGGTGGAACACCAACCGCTCGGCCCGGACGCCACTGCGCCCACCGCCGCGACCCCACGCACCGCTGTGGTCTGGGCGGCGCTGCGCGCCGAACTCGCCCGCTCCGCCGGCCGCGAGCTGTCGATCGTCGACGTCGGCGGGGGCACCGGCGGTTTCGCTGTTCCGCTGGCCCAGGCCGGTCACCGCGTCAGCGTCGTCGACGCCAACCCGGACGCGCTCGCCGCGCTCAACCGGCGTGCCGCCGAGGCCGGCGTCGCCGACCGGGTGAGCGCCGTCCAGGCCGATGCCGACGATCTCGGCGCCGTCGCGGCCGCCGGGAGCGTCGATCTCGTGTTGTGCCATGCGGTGCTTGAGGTGGTGGACGATCCGGCCGCGGTGGTCGCCGGTATGGTCGCCGCGCTGCGCCCCGGCGGCGCGGCCAGCGTCATCGTGGCCAACCGGGCCGCCGCGGTGCTTTCCCGGATGATCAACGGCCAGCTCGGGCCGGCCCGCGCGGCGCTGGCGGAGCCCTCCGGGCCCGGCCGTGCGCCGGCGCCCCGCCGTTACGACGTCACCACCGCGACCGACCTGCTGTCGGCCGCCGGCCTGCGGGTCGAGCAGGCGCACGGGATCCGGGTCTTTGTCGATCTGACGCCGGCGGCCGTCGCCGAGGCGGACCCGCAGGCGCTGACCGAGCTTGAGCTTGCCGTGTGCGACCGTGCGCCGTACCGCGACATCGCCGCTCAGCTCCACCTGCTCGCCCGCGCGTCGGGCTGACGCCGTTCTGTCACCCCCGGCCGCTAGCCTGCCCGCATGGGCGGCATCGGCGGCGACGGAGGGATTGACCCGGACAGCGGCAGCCCCATCCTGCACGTCGACATGGACGCCTTCTTCGCCTCGGTGGAGGTGCTGGCCCGTCCGGAGCTGCGCGGCCGGCCGGTGGTCGTCGGCGGCGTCGGGCCGCGCGGCGTGGTCAGCTCGGCCAGCTACGAGGCCCGAGCCTACGGTGTCCGGAGCGCCATGCCGACGGCTCGGGCCCGGGCGCTGTGCCCGCGCGCGGTGTTCCTTCCCCCGAGCTTCCCTGCCTACCAGGCCGCGTCCCAGGCGCTCATGGAGATCTTCCGGTCGGTGACGCCGCTGGTCGAGCCGCTGTCGCTGGACGAGGCGTTCCTCGATGTCTCCGGCGCCCGGCGCCTGTTCGGGGCCCCCGCGGCCATCGCAGTGACGCTCCGGCGGCGCGTCAACGAACAGCTCGGCCTGCCGTGTTCGGTGGGGGTGGCTCCGACGAAGTTCGTGGCGAAGGTCGCCTCGGCCCGGGCCAAGCCCGACGGCATGCTTGTCGTGCCGGTCGGTCGGGTGGCCGAATTCCTCCGGCCGCTTCCGGTGAGGGCGCTGTGGGGGGTGGGGGGCAAGGCGGCCGAGCGGCTGCGTCGCCTCGGCCTGACCACCGTCGGGGACGTCGCTGACGCCCCGCCCGGGCTGCTTCGCCAGGGTGTCGGCGCGGCGGCCGCCAACCATTTGGCCGACCTGGCGAACGGTCGTGACCCGCGCGCGGTCGTGCCTGGGAGGGCGGAACGGTCGATCAGCGCGGAGACCACCTTCGAGCACGACTGCGACCTCGCCGGAGCCCAGGCGCGGCGGACCCTGCTTGCGTTGGCGGGCCGGGTCGCCGTTCGATTGCGGGCGGCGGCGCTGGTCGGTCGGACGGTGGCGGTGAAGATCCGGACGCCGGACTTCGCCACCATGAGCCGGTCGCGAACCCTGCCTCGCGGCACCGATGTCGGCCGGGAGATCTTCTCGGTGGCACAGGAGCTGACCGCTGAGGTGACGGCGGCTCAGTCCCGTCCGGGCGGGCCACTGGTCCGGCTCGTGGGAGTGCGGGTCGAGGGACTCACGGCCGCTGACGGGCAGGTCGAGCAGTTGGCGCTGGGGGAGTCGGGGGTCGAGTCCTGGCGTGAGGCTGAGCGCGCGACGGACGCGGCGGCTGCCCGTTTCGGGCGTTCTGTCGTGAAGCCGGCCAGTCTGCTGCCGTCGCCGGGCGGGAACCAGGCGGAAAATAGCCGTAGGCGGTCGGTCGTCCCGCTTTCCGACCCGCCTCCACCCTCGTAGACTTGTGCTGGACGCGGGACCTGGCGCCCGTGTTTCTCAGTCCCCATTTGCCCCGTCGCAGCTCGCGCAGGCGGCTCGACGTTCAGCCCGAACGGGAGGAGTGCCGTGCCGCTCTCGGAGCACGAGCAGCGACTGTTCGAGCAGATCGAGCGTTCGCTGGCTGATGACCCGAAGTTCGCTTCGGCTGTCCGGGCCAATGATCCGAAGCATCACACCCGTCGCCGTTACGCGGTCGCCGCCGTCGCCGTCCTCGCCGGCCTTGGCCTTCTCGTGTACGGCACGGCCGTCAAAGCGTTGCCGATCGGCCTGGCCGGCTTCCTGGTGATGTTGGGCGCCGCCGTCTTCGCGGTCCACGCCCAGCGCCGGAGCCAGGCGCCGGACCTGCGCGTGGTCGGTGGGGCCGCCACCCGCCGCACCCGGGCTGGCGCCACCCCCCGCCGCGGCGGGCTCATCGACCGCCTTGAGGAGCGGTGGCGCGGCCGGCCCGAAGGCCACCGCTGACGTTTCAGGCCCGGCGCGGCCTCAGCGAACGAGCCCGCTGTCCGAGGGCCGACCGCAGCCGGCCGTAGCCGGCGACGAGCGCGTCTAGCCGCCCGAGGGTTGTCCCCCGCCAGCGCGCCAGCACCGAAGGCGGCAGCAGCGCGATCCTGACCCGCCGCCATCGCGTCGATCCAGCGGCCAGTTGGCGGCGAACCTGGGTGAGGGACTCTGTCAGGTTGACGTCCCGGAGCGGCTCCGGCGCGTAGCGGGCCCGCTCCTCAGCCGCCCCCAGCAGCTCGGCCCCGCGGGCGGCGGCGTCGGCCAGGCCAGCGTCCGCCTGGAGCCGTGCCACGCGCTGCCGTGGGGTGTGGACGGGATCGACCGTGACCGCGTAGTCGGTCATGAGGTCAGTCAACTCGTCCCAGGCGGCATGCGCGCCGTGGCGCCACCGGCTTTCGTCGGCGACCACCACGACCGGTCCGGCGCCGGCCGGTCCCGTGGCGGGCTCGTCCCGCCCGGCGGCGGAGTTGCCACCGGGCAGCAAGGTCTGGCGGCGTCGGCGTCGGCGCAGCGTCCAGCGGCTTAGCGGCATCGCCATCCCCAGCACGACCACCAGGACGACGGCCGATAGCGCGGCTGTCAGCCCTCCACCGTCCCCGTCTGCGCGTTGCTGCCCGACGGCAAGGTCCGCGCCTGGGTCCGCGCCGCGGTCGGGCTGCCGGTTCGGCGCGCCGGAAGCCCCTGGCGACTCCGGGGTCTGCCCGCCGTCGCTCGCGCCTGGCTCGGAGGCGCTCGGGTCGGGCCGGCTGTTGTCCGGGGCCCAACTCGGGTGGACGGCGCCGGGGACGCCGGCGCTCGGCGTCGCGTCGAACGGCACCCAGCCCACGCCGTCGAAGTAGACCTCGGTCCAGGCGTGCAGGTTCCGGTTCGTCAGCAGCGTGCTGCCGTCCGCCTGACGGTTGTTGCCCCCGGCGAACCCGAGGGCGACCCGCGCGGGCACGCCGGCGGCCCGCGCGAGCCAGGTCAGGGCGGCCGCGTACTGCTCGCAGAAGCCGCTCTTGCGCTCCAGGAACGCCGCGATGGCGGTGGCGTTGCTGCCCTCGACGCTGGAGGTGCTGTAGGAGAACCCGTTGCGTGGCGACAAATGGTCATAGAGGGCTCGGACCCGGTCGTAGTCGTTGTCCGCGTCGGTGGTGAGCCGGCGCACCAGAGCCTCCACTTCGGCGACCCGGGGCACCGCTGTCAGCTCCGGGTAGTTGGCGGCGTCCCGTTCGTCGGTGGCCTGGCGCAGCTGCCGCGTGGTGAACGACGGCCGGACGTAGCTGAACGAGTACCGCCGCCCGGCCGTTCTGTCGCGGTCGGTGAACACCAGCCCCTCGTCGACGGCCAACCGCCAGCGCTCGTCGGCCCCGCGTAGATCGACGAGTTGCGAGAAGATCGGCAGGGTGCTGCTGACGAACCCGTCGGCGAGCCGGACCTCGGCCCGGTGCCGTCGTCCCTCCGGCAGCTGAGCCTGGTAGACGGGCCCGGAGAGCGCTTCGGCGACCGGCTCTCCGCGCAGTCGGCTGCTCCGGAACCCGTCCAGGCTCGCCCGGTCGGCCACGGCCAGCTTCAGATAGTAGGGCTCACGTTCGTCCGTGGTCAGCCTGGCAAGCTCCTCGGTCTGGGACTGGTTCAGCCGGCCGGACAGCTCGACGAGCGGGTCCAGCCGGAACCGGTCGACGCCGCCGCCCGGGCCGTTGCCCGGCCCTTGGCCGGTCCAGCTGGCCGGTTTCAGACCCCCGCTCAGCCCAGGGATGGCCAGCGGCACGGCGACGGCCAACACCACGCCCGCCAACGCCATCCGCCGGCCGGCGGCCGCCAGCGGCGATGGCGCCCAGGAGTCGACGCCGCCGCCGTCGGCGGCGAACCGTTGCCCGAACTGGCGTACCCGATGGACGTGGTCCACGACAACCAGCCAGAGGAACCCCGCCGCGCCGATGATGAAGGGCAGCGCCGGGGCGCTGTCGCGGTGGATCGCCACCGGGACGGCGTAGACGGCCAGCAGCGGCAGCCCCGCCAGCGCGGGCCGGCGCAGCCCGACCGCGATGAGATCCACGAGCAGCGCGATGACGCCGACCCCGACCGTGGCCACCAACACCAACGGTCGCAGGCTCGGCGCCGGGATGGCGTTCGCCCGGATGAGCGGACCGGACTCGGCGAACAGACCAGCCAGGGCGGCCACGCTGTCCGGGGTGGGGATCACCCGGAGCAGCTCCTCGCCGGTCGGAAACAGCAGCGTCAGCGCCAGCAGCAGGCCGAGTGACGCGGCCGCCGAGGCCGCCCAGGTCGGCAGTCGCAGCTGGCGGGCCGCCAGCGCGGCGCCGACGACGAACGCCACCGCGACCACGCTGTGTCCCAACCAGGTCAGCCCCTCGAACAACGTTGACAGGGGCGCCGAGCCCAGGAACGTGGCCGCCCCGGCGGTCAGGCCGATCCGCTGGGAGCGGGTCATGAGAGCGCCCCGGCGGCGGGGACGGGACTGATCCGGCGACCGCGCCGGCCGAGCTGTGGCCACAGCTGGGCCAGGTCGTCGCCGCGGCCGACGCTGACCACGCGCCACCCGGCGGCACGGAGCGCCTGCGTCCCGGCCGCATGCGCCCGCTCCCACGCCTGCCTGGCGTCCGGATCTGGCGTGCTCCAACGGGTCGCGTCGACCACGAGGGCGAGGGCGGTCCCGCCGTGGGCGCGGAGCCGGCTCAACGCGCGCGCCTGCACGTCGTCGACGGTCCCCAACGCCGCGACGACCAGACCACCGTGCTGGCGCTTGCGAACCTGGTCGACGATGGTCCGCAGGTCGCTGTGGCGCTGGACGCCGATGTCGGCCAGATGATCGAGAAGCGCCGCTTCGGTGACAGCGTCGACGGCGTCGACATCCACGGTCGTGGGGGTGTGCCGGTTGGTCTCGGTCGCCGCGCCGTCGCATACCAGACGCACCTTGTGGCCGTGCGCTCGCAGGTGGACGGCGACGCTCGCGACCGCCGAGACCGCCCACTCGAAGCTGCCGTCGGCGCCGTCGCCGAGGTGAGCGTCGGCCCGGGTGTCGAGCAGGACGGTGGCCCGGCTCTCCCAGGGTTGCTCCTCACGGCGGACCATGAGCTCCCCGGACCGCGCGGTGGAGCGCCAGTGCACCCGCCGCAGATCGTCGCCGTGCCGGTACTCGCGGGCGGCGATGTCGTCGTCGCCGTGGACGGCCACCGATCGCCCGCGGCTGTCGCCGGCGCCGGAGCGCTCGCCAACGAGCCGGACCGCCGCAAGCGGCGTGGTCACCGGTAGGACCGTCACCTCGACAATCTCCGGGAACTCGCGCGCCGACTCGCATAGCCCGAACGGGTCGGTGACCCGCACCGTCAACGGTCCGATCGGGTAATGGCCCCGCACAGCCGGCCGGAGCGTGTACGCGACGGTGCTGGCCTGCCCCTGGCCGAGGCGTTCCAGCACCACCCGCGGGTGGGCGCCCAGCGCGTAGGGGAGGTGGTCGTCGACGAGGAGCGTGCCGCTGGGGAGGCGGGAGGTGTTGCGAAGCTCCAGCTCCACGCGGGCGGAGCCGTCGGCGGCGATGCGGGCGGGAAGCACCCGGCGGTGACACTCCAGCCGGCGACGCCCCCGGGCCACATAGCTCGCCGCGATCAGCGGCAGGGCGACCAGCAGGACCGACACCCGTAGCAGGTCCTTCTCGGCGAGCACGAGCGCGGCGACCGCCGCCGCGGCGCCAGCGGCCAGGAACGACCGCCCGCGTGTGGTGAGTCCGCGCAGCGCCGCCCGCATGGTCAGCGGGCCTGTCGCTCGACCGGCATGGCGGGCAACGGCAGCCGTCCCACCAGCTCGGCGACGATCTGCTCGGCGTCACGTCCGTTGAGCTGGGCTTCTGGGGCGACGATGACCCGGTGGGCGAGGACCGGGACCGCCAACACGCGCAGGTCGTCCGGTAGCACGAAGTCGCGCCCGTCGAGCGCGGCGATCGCCCGGGCGGTCCGCAGCAGCTGGATGGTGGCCCGGGGGCTGGCGCCGAGCTGCAGCTCGGCGTTGATCCGGGTCGCGTGGCTGATGTCGACGGCGTACCGGGTGACGGCCGGCGCGGCGTGGATGGCCCGGACGTACCCGATGAGCGCCCGCACCGCCGCCGCGTCGGTGACCGGGCGCAGCGCCTCCAACGGATCGGTGGCGCCGTGGCCGTTGAGCATCGCCAGCTCGGCTTCCCGGTCCGGGTAGCCCATGGCGACGCGGGCGGCGAACCGGTCCCGTTGTGCTTCGGGGAGGGGGTAGGTGCCCTCCATCTCGATCGGGTTCTGGGTGGCCATCACCATGAACGGCGCCTGTAGCGCGTAGGTGGTGCCGTCGACAGTGACCTGCCCTTCCTCCATGCACTCCAGCAGGGCGGACTGGGTTTTCGGCGAGGCACGGTTGATTTCGTCGCCGACGACGAGGTTCGCGAAGATGGCCCCGGGTTTGAACTCGAAGTCCCGCGTTTCCTGGTTGAAGACGCTGACGCCGGTCACGTCGCTGGGCAGCAGGTCCGGGGTGAACTGGATGCGGCGCACTGAGCAGTCGACCGAGCGGGCCAGCGCCTTGGCTAGCGTCGTCTTGCCGACGCCTGGCACGTCCTCTACCAACAGGTGCCCTTCGGAGAGCAGCACCGCCAGCGCCAGCCGCACCGCCCCGGTCTTGCCCGAGATGACTTTCTCGACGTTGGCGACGATCGCGTCGGTCTGGGCGCGGAACGCCGCGTTGTCGAGTTTTCCGGAGGACGCGGGCGGGGCGGCGCCCACGCCGGTGGCGGCTGCCCGGTCGTCCCAGGTTTGCGGGCTGGTCACTAATCCTCCCGTTTCCGGGCATCCGTCGGCGCGACGCCCTCACCCCAGGCTAGCCGGCGCGGTCCCATTCCTTGATACATCGATACTGGCCTGCAATGCCACTGGCATCCGGCGTCGTGGCGGCCGGCGCCAGCGCCGAGGCCGCGGCCACCTCCTCCACTGTAGATATCGGCAGATATCGCTACATTATGAGGAAAGGTTGTCATGGGGTCGTCATCGCCAGACCTACGGCGGGCTCAACCTGACGCGCCGTCGGCACTACCGGCACGACGGCGCCATCCCGGGCGCGCTATGCTCCCGAACATGGTCCAGGCTGCGTTTCCGCTTCCCCAGCCGCGCTGACCTCCTGCCGCGTCGGAACGTCTCCGACGCCGCGGTGACAGCGCGGCGACCCCTCCTGCGTGAGGGGCTTTTTTGTGCCCTGACCTGACAACCGATGAGGTGGCGACATGACCGAGGCGAGCAGCCCACAGCCCTCCGGCGCGGGTGTGGCGGACATCCCGCCGTACCGGTACACGGCGACGCTGGCAGGGCAGATCGAGGCCGCGTGGCAGGCGAGCTGGGAGCGCGAGGGCGTCTTCCACACCCCGAACCCCGCCGGACCGCTCGCCGATCCGTCACACCCGCGCGCTGACGCCCAGAAGCTCTTCGTGCTCGACATGTTCCCGTACCCGTCCGGCTCCGGCCTGCACGTCGGGCACCCGCTGGGCTACATCGGCACCGACGTGTACGCCCGGTTTCAGCGGATGGCCGGCCGCAACGTGCTGCACACCATGGGCTACGACGCCTTCGGGCTGCCCGCCGAGCAGTACGCGGTGCAGACCGGAACCCATCCCCGGACGACCACCGAGGCGAACATCGTCCGGTACCGGGAGCAGCTGCGGCGGCTGGGTCTGGCGTACGACGACCGGCGTTCGGTCAGGACGATCGACCCGGACTACTACCGCTGGACCCAGTGGATCTTCCTTCAGGTCTTCAACTCCTGGTTCGACCCGGACGCGAACCGGGCCCGGCCGATCGCCGAGCTGGTCGAGCAGTTCGCCGTCGGCGCCCGGCCCACCCCGGACGGACGTCCATGGGCCGAGCTGGACGAGTCCGGGCGCCGCGCCATCATCAACGACCACCGGCTGGCGTACGTCTCGGAGGCCCCGGTCAACTGGTGCCCGGGCCTGGGCACGGTGCTGGCGAACGAGGAGGTCACCGCCGACGGGCGTAGCGACCGCGGCAACTTCCCGGTCTTCAAACGTAGCCTCAGGCAGTGGATGATGCGGATCACCGCCTACGGCGACCGGCTGACCGATGACCTCGCCGCGCTGGACTGGCCTGAGCCGATCAAGCTGATGCAGCGCAACTGGATCGGCCGCTCAACCGGCGCCCACATCGACTTCGACACCGACGCGGGCCCGGCGCGGGTCTTCACCACCCGCCCGGACACCCTCTTCGGCGCCACCTACCTCGTGCTGGCGCCCGAACACGGGCTGGTCGACGCGCTGACCGCCGCCGCCTGGCCGGCCGGGGTCCACAAAATGTGGACCGGCGGGCACGACACCCCCGGCCAGGCCGTCGCCGCCTACCGTGCTTTCGCCGCGGCGAAGACCGACCTGGAACGGCAGACCGACGCCAGGGAGAAGACCGGCGTCTTCACCGGCGGCTACGCCGTCAACCCGGCCACCGGGCAGCCCATCCCCGTCTTCATCGCCGACTACGTGCTCGCCGGCTACGGAACCGGCGCGATCATGGCGGTGCCGGCGCAGGACGAGCGGGACTGGGCCTTCGCCGAGGCGTTCGAGCTGCCGATCGTCCGCACCGTCCAGCCGTCGGAGGGCTTCGACGGCAAGGCGTTCACCGGAGACGGACCCGCGATCAACAGCTCAGCCCCCGACCGGGGTCTGAGCCTGGACGGGCTGGGCGTCGCCGAGGCCAAGGCCACGACGATCGCCTGGCTGGAGTCCACCGGCCACGGCGCCGGCGCGGTCACCTTCCGGCTGCGGGACTGGCTGTTCAGCCGCCAGCGCTACTGGGGCGAGCCGTTCCCGATCGTCTACGACGAGCACGGCGAGCCGATCGCGCTGCCGGAGTCGATGCTGCCGGTGGAACTGCCCGAGGTGGCTGACTTCTCCCCGCGCACCTTCGACCCCACCGACGCGGACACCTCCCCGGAGACACCGTTGTCGCGGGCGTCCGCGTGGGTAGAGGTGGAGCTGGATCTGGGCGACGGCCCCCGCCGCTACACCCGCGAGACGAACGTCATGCCCCAGTGGGCCGGCTCGTGCTGGTACGAGCTGCGCTATGCCGACCCGACCAACGCTGACGCGCTGATCGACCGGCGGATCGAGTCCTACTGGATGGGCCCGCGTGGCGAAGGCGACTGCGGCGGCGTCGACCTGTACATCGGCGGCCAGGAGCACGCGGTGCTGCATCTGCTGTACGCCCGGTTCTGGCACAAGGTCCTCTACGACCTGGGGCATGTGTCGTCGTTCGAGCCGTTCCACCAGCTGTTCAACCAGGGCATGATCCAGGCGTACGCGTTCGCCGACGCGCGTGGCCAGTATGTCGAGGCCGCTGAGGTCGTCGAGCGGGACGGCCGGTTCTTCCACGGCGACGAGGAGGTCCGGCGAGAGTACGGCAAGATCGGCAAGTCGCTGAAGAACGTCGTCACCCCGGACGAGATCTGCGACGAGTACGGCGCCGACACGTTCCGCGTCTACGAGATGTCGACGGGACCGCTGGAGGCGTCGCGACCCTGGGACACCCGTGCCGTCATCGGATCGTACCGGTTCCTGCAACGGGTGTGGCGGGCCATCGTGGACGAGGAGACCGGGGCGCTGCGGGTCACCGACAACCCGGCCGACGAGAAACTGCGGCGCGCGCTGCACCGGGCCATCGACGGGGTGCGCACCGACTACGCCGGACTCCGCTTCAACACCGCCGTCGCCAAGCTCATCGAGCTGACCAACCAGCTGACCCGGCTGCCGGCCACGCCCAGGGAGGTCGCGGAGCCGCTAATCCTCATGCTGGCGCCGTCGGCCCCGCACATCGCCGAGGAGCTGTGGCGGCGGCTGGGCCATGGCGCGTCGCTGACCTATCACGACTTCCCGGTCGCGGACCCGGCGCAGCTGGTCGCCGACACCGTCACCTATCCGGTGCAGATCAACGGCAAGGTCCGCGGGCGGGTCGAGGTGCCCGCGGACGCGGCGGAGGAAACTGTCCGCGTGGCGGCGCTGGCGGAGGTGGCCGAGCAGCTGGGGGACGCCGAGCCCCGCAAGGTGATCGTCATTCCCGGTCGGATGGTCTCGATCGTTCGTTGACGGGCGGAGCGGTGGCCCCCGCCGCCCACTCGTTCTCCAACATCGCGTATACGAGCGTGTCGGTCCATTCGCCTTTGACGAACTCGTCGCTGACCAGGTGCGCTTCCCGGCGCATGCCGAGCCGTTCCAGCAGCCGTGCCGAAGGGTCGTTGCGGGCGTCCAGCCGGGCGTAGACCCGGTGGGCGTCGAAGCTCTCGAAAGCCAGCCGGAGCACGGCCCGCGCCGCCTCGGTTCCGTAACCGTTGCCGGTGTGATCCGGGTGCACGATATATCCCAGCTCGAATCCGCGGTGTTCGGCGCTGCGGTAGAACAGCAGCACCTCGCCGACGTAGGCCCCGTCAGGCAAGGTGACGGCCAGCTCCAGCGTGTCGCCGTCCGCGGCGAGCTGGGTGGCGGTCAGCTTGCGCCTGATCTGGGCGGCGACGGCGCGCCGGTCCCGTGGGGCGAACGGCACATATCGCGTCACGTCGGCGCGGGACTGCCAGGCGTGCAGGTCGTCGATGTCGGTGTCGCGGTAAGGCCGCAGCAACAGCCGCTCGGTCCGGATCGGGAGGTCGGGTCGCACCCGCCGATCGTACGTCGGGCGGCTCAGGCCGCCACTGGGGCGGCGACCGTGCTCAACCCGGGCCGGCCGGGCTCCAGACGGCCGGCGGCGCGAGGCGCCGGGGTCGCGTCGGCGATCACGCTGGCCGTGACGCCCTGTTCGGGCCCGGCGGGCGTCGCCGCGGGGTTGCCGCGGCCCGCCGTGGCCTGCCGGCGCCAGTGCCAGGCGGCAAGGCTGCTCACACTCATGCCGATGGCGACCGGGATGAACGTCACCGGGCTCATCGAGCCGGGCGAGACGACCGCGGCGCCGATCGTGGCGTAGGAGAACGCGGACGGCGCCGCGCCGAGGAGCGTGCCGATGAAGTAATGCCGGGCGCGCACGGTGCTCGCCCCGTACGCGTAGCCGATCAGTCCGTACGGGGCGAGCGGCAGCAGCCTGGTGACGACGACGGCCAGGACGCCCCGGCGGGCGATCCAACTGTCGATGCGGTCCATCCGCCCGCCCGAGCGGGCCGCGATGAATCCACGCCCCGCCCACCTGCCGAGCAGGTAGGTGACGGTCGCGGCGACGATGGCGGCGACGATGGCGTAGCCGAAGCCGGCGGCGGCCCCGAACAGCGCGCCGCAGGCGAAGGACACCGCTGTCCGCGGCATCATGACCGCCACGAGCAGCGCCCCCGCGACGATCACGGCGACCGGCGCGGCCGGTCCCAATGCGATGACGTCGTGCTGGAGAGTCTGTAACGGGAGCTGGGTGGCGGCGGCGGCAAGGGCGGCAACGGCGGCGACCAACAGGATCAGGCGGCGCAGCGGCGAACGTCGGATCGGCGTCGTCGGCATGAGTGACCCTTCGGCAGCGGACGAACCTATCCAAGCGGTACGGGAGGATTTCATGCGGCGGCGACCGCCGACAGGCGTTCCTGACGCAGCCGGTCGTGCCAGCCGTCGTCGAGTGGTCGCAGTTGCGCCGTTCCGGTCGCCCACCGCAGCAGCAGGTCGCCGAGCTGCGGGTTGCGGGCCAACGCCGGCCCGTGGGCGTAGGTGCCGAGCACCTTGCCGCGCCAGGCGCCTTCGCTGACTTCGTCGTTGCCGACGCCTACCGTGACGGTGGCCAGCGCTGAGCACTCCGGCCCGAGGTGGGTGCGTCCGCCGTGGTTCTCGAACCCGGTCAGCGGCGGCAGGCCGAGCCGGGAGTCGATGGCTCCGGCGAGTTCGCCGACTGCCCGGGATGGCCCCCGGTCGGAGACCAGGTCCAGCAGGCCGAGGCCCTCGTGCTGCGCGCCCTTGGCGGTGAACGACCGGCCGATGAGCTGGTATCCGGCGCACACGGCGAACAGCGCCGAGCCGTTCTCGACGGCCCGGTGCAGGGCGCCGTCGGCGAGAAGGCGCTGCGCGGCCAGGGCCTGCGGGCCGTCCTCGCCGCCGCCGAGCAGATAGATATCGGCGCTGACGGGCACTGGCTCGTCGGAGCGGACCTCGATGGCCTCCACGGCCAGCCCACGGGCGGCCGCTCGGTGGGCCAGGATCAGCAGGTTGCCCCGGTCGCCGTAGGTGGACAGCAGGTCCGGATAGACCCAGACCAGGCGCAGCGTGCTCTCAGACGACACGATCCAGCTCCGCTCGAATGTCCTGGAATGCGGTGTAGTTCGCGATGACCTCCAAAGGCCCGGGTGGCACCGCCCGCACGATGTCGGCAAACAGGGGCACGTGCCGGAAGGGCACTTCGTTCACGTCGAGCCGCACCGCGAGATCGTAGGCCCGATCGCCGCTGATGATCACGTCCCGGCCGCGCAGCGGCGCGAAGTCCACGTCGTAGAGCCATGAGGTGTCGAGTCCGTCGGGATCCCGTGCGTTGATCGCCAGCAGGGTCGGGGCGTCGTCAGCCATCTCGAACGCCTCCAGCCAGCTGGCTGGATTCTTGGCCAGCAGCAGCCGCACCCGGCGTCCGTGCCGATCGACGACGGCATAGCGCCCGGCGATCGACGCGACGGCGGCCAGCGGTGGCGCCGCGTGCTCGGGCCGAACCCCGAACGCGGCCGCGACGGCGAGCGCCGTGGCCGCGTTTCCGACGTTGACCCGCCCCGGCAGCTGTAGCCGCACCTGGTGCCACCGGCCGTCGTCGGCGATGACGCCGTCGTCCTCGACGGTCCACTGTGGATCGGGCCGACGCAGGTCGCAGCCAGCGCAGGCCCAGTCGTTGTCGGCCATGCCGTCCTCGCCCCGGCGGATGTGCGCGCCACAGGCCGGGCATACCCAGGAGTCGTCGGTCCACCGTTGCCCGGCGCTGAACCAGGTGACGTGCCGGGCGGTCGAGGCGGCCCACACGACCATCGGGTCGTCGGCGTTGGCGACGACCCGGACGGCGGGCTCGCGTTGCAGGGCCTGCCTCCACAGGTCGGCCATCATGGCGACCTCCTTGGCCCGGTCCAGCTGGTCGCGGGAGAGGTTGAGCAGCGCGACGACCTCGGGGTGGACCGCGGTCATCACCTGGGGCAGGTAGTGCTCGTCGACCTCGAGGACCGCGAACGCCGTCGCCCCGGCCTTCGCCAGCGCCGAGGTGTGCCCGGTCGGCATGTTCGCGCCGAACGAGTTCGTGGCGACCCGGCCACGGACGCTGATCGCCGCGGCGGTGAAGCGGGTGGTGGTGGTCTTGCCGTTGGTGCCAGAGATGAGGGCGATCCGTCGTCCCGTGGCGAGATGGGAGAGCAGGTCTGGATCGATCTTGAGACCGATCCAGCCGCCGATCACGGAGCCGTCGCCTCGACCGGCGGCGCGGGACAACGCCGCGGCGGTGCGCGAAACCGTGGAGGCGACTTTTGCGCGCAGGGGCATGCTGGCGTCGGTCACGCGAGCGAGGGTACCGGAACCGGCCGGCGTGGCCATGCCCCGAGCGGCGTCGGAACCATCGCGGCGCCCGGGCTCTTTCGTATTTGGTGCGGCATTTGACGTCGCATCAGCTTTTTCACGCCTTCTGTCGGATACAGGACAGGATCGTGATCAATTTCGCCCCCCACCTTCCTCCACCGCTCTGACCTGCGAGTTTGCCTGGTCGACAAGTCACGCTCCCGCATGATTCTTATTGCGGGTGGAGGGAAGTGGAGTAGAGTGGGGCGCATTGGTGGAGCCGGGGGGCTCCGCCGACCTAGACGATTTTGCCAGCAGCCGTGACGGCGCCGGTTCTCCTCGTAGGAGCGGCGCCGGCGGGGTTCGGGAACGGCGTGTCGGTCTGGTCGCCGCGTGGGGGATGGACAGTCGTCGCGCGACCGGGGGGTCAGGTCAGCAGGGGGGTGGGCCGGTGTTCCTCGGCACGCACACCCCACGGCTGGACGACAAGGGCCGGCTCATCCTTCCGGCGAAGTTTCGTGACGAGCTCGCAGGAGGTGTCGTGCTCACCAAGGGTCAGGAGCGATGCCTCTACGGTTTCCCGCTGGACGAGTTCCAACGGATCGCCGGTCAGTTGCGGGCACAGCCGATGACCCACAAGGCGGCGCGGGCGTACAGCAGGGTCTTCTTCGCCAGCGCCCACGACGAGGCGCCCGACAAGCAGGGCCGGGTGACCATCCCGGCGCACCTGCGGGACTACGCCGGGCTCGACCGCGATCTCGTCGTGATCGGCGCCAGCAGTCGGATCGAGATCTGGGACAAGCAAGCCTGGGAGACATACCTCAACGACAGCGAAGACGACTTCGCCGACATCGAAGAGGGGGTACTTCCCGGCGGGCTCTAGGCGACACGGGCGCCGCGAGCCCGTGATCGATGTGGTTTCGTGCCGCCAAATCTCCACCCGCTCCGCTCCTGCCGCCTCTTCCCCGGCGACAGGCGTGATCGTCCCGCCATCCGGCGGGAGGTTCGGGCGGATGGGGATTTGACGGCACGAGGCGCAATCCAGGACAGAGCCAGAAACTGCCGCCACGGCGGCGCGATTGTGGGGGCCAGATGAGCGAGCTACGGGGCACGCATGTGCCGGTGCTGCTTGAGCGCTGCCTGTCCCTCATCGCCCCTGCCCTGGAGTCGGCCCGCCGGCAGGGTCGCACGCCGACGCATGTGGACGCGACGGTCGGTCTGGGCGGGCACGCCGAGGCAGTGCTCGAGGCCCATCCGGACGTCGTCCTCGTCGGACTGGACAGGGACACCGAGGCGCTGGACCGCTCCGGCGCCCGGCTCTCCCGGTTCGCGCCGCGGGTCCACCTTGTTCACACCGTGTACGACGGGCTGCCGGACGCCCTGGCGGCCCTGAGCATCTCCGCTGTCGACAGCGTCCTGTTTGACCTTGGAGTGTCCTCACTGCAACTTGACGAGGCCGATCGCGGCTTTGCCTACGCCCAGGACGCCCCGTTGGACATGCGGATGGACCAGACAACGGGGCGCACCGCCGAGGAGATCGTCAACAGCTACGCCGAGCCGGACCTGGCCCGTGTCCTGCGGGTCTACGGGGAGGAGAAGTTCGCCTCCCGGGTGGCGGCCGCTATCGGACGGGCCCGGTCGCGCACGCCGATCACGTCGTCGGCGTTCCTGGCCGAGCTGGTGCGGGACGCGATTCCGGCAGCGGCCCGGCGTACCGGCGGGCACCCGGCAAAGAGGACCTTCCAGGCCCTACGCATCGAGGTCAACGAGGAGCTGCGGGTGCTGGAACAAGCGCTGCCAGCCGCGTTGGACGCGCTTACGCCAGGCGGGCGCCTGGTGGTCATGTCGTATCACTCGCTTGAGGACAGGCTTGCCAAGCGGGCGATCGCGCCCCGGGTCCGCAGCAGCGGTCCGGTGGATTTGCCGGTGGAGCTTCCGGGTACCGGACCGACGTTCCGGTTGCTCACCCGCGGTGCGGAGTCGCCCGACGAGGCCGAGGTAGCGGCGAATCCGAGGGCCGCCTCGGCGCGCCTGCGAGCGACAGAACGACTGATGGACACGCGGACCGACCGCGAACGGTCCGACGCATCGCCGCCGTCACGGCCGCCTCGGGGGGCGGGCGCTGACGGCGCCACAGAGGGGGAGGCGACATGAACGCCGTACCAGAGAGCGCCGGGGGTCGTCGGCGCGCTCGGGCGCCGCGGTCTGGGGGTCGGACCGCGGAGCCAACGAACAGCAGCACGCGTCGGCGCGACCGTGACGGCGCGGCCGTTGACGGCGCCACGGCGCTCAACACCGCGCCCCGAGAGAGCACGCGGCGGCGGATCGCCCCGTGGCTGACGGTGGCGCCGCCGACGCCGGTCCGGGGGCCCCGCGCGCCGTTCGTCGCTCTGCTGTTGTTGGTGGTGGTGGGAGGTGTTCTCGGTATCCTGATGGTCAACACCAAGATCATGGAGAACGCGTTCCAGCTGGAGAACCTCCAGCAGCAACGCGCGGCGTTGGACATCCGCGAGGCGGAGCTCCAACAACGCGTCAACTACTTCGAGTCGCCCAACAACCTTGACGCGGCCGCGCGTCAGCTGGGCCTGAAGCAGGGCGAGCCGGCGTTCATCCGGTTGCCAGACGGCCGGATCATCGAGTTCCCCGCTCCGCCCACCGCCCCGCAGGTGGCCGCTGGCGGTGGGACCGGCACTGGTGGCGTCGATCGTGAGGGTGGCGTCACTAGTAGCAACGAGCGTCAGGCCGGCAGGTAGCGGATGCCGCGTTCGTCCGAGCCGCCGGTTGACGGGGGTGACCCGCCACGGCGGGCGCCCCGTCGCGGCCTCGGCGACGCGCGCAGCTACACGCCGCGCGGCCGTGCCCTGCGGGAACAGCCGCGGTCCGGGTCCGCTGACGGTCCTTCGGGACGGTCCGCGGACCCGTTCCGGCCCGCGCTGCGGGTGCTCGACGGCGGCGAGGCGCGGTCCCGCTCCGGCCGGGCCGCCCCGAAACCCTCCGATGACGAGCCGCGTGGCGCCGGGCGTCGGGTCGCGGCCCCCCGCGGCGCGGCAAGAGCCGCCGCCACGGCAACGGACCGGACGCCGGGACAGCGCGGCCGCGCCGCCGACAGCCCACCGCGCCGGGGCGCGAAGACCGGGGCGCCATCGCCACGGTCCCGGGTCGCCGGCCGGACGCGCCGGGCGCCCGGTCCGCCGCCGACCCTCGGGGACCCGCGTCGGCGACTGCGGCTGGCCACCGTCCTGGTGCTGGCGATGTTCGCCGCGCTGGGCGTGCGCCTGGTCGCCGTCCAGGTCGGGGGGGCGTCCGACATGGCCCGGGACGGGCTGCGGCTCCGCCTGACCACGGTCGCCCTGCCCGCCGAGCGTGGTTCCATCACCGACCGCCACGGCGCCGTGCTGGCGCACAGCGTGGAGAGTCGGCTGGTCTATGTCGACCCGGCCCTGGTCAAGGACCCGGACGCCGCGGCCAAGACGCTGGCGCCGTTGCTCGGCGTCCCGGTGTCGCAGCTGTTGCCCAAGGTCCAGAAACACACCCTGCCGGACGGTCGGGAGTCCCGGTACGCCGAACTCAAGGGCGGGTTGCCCCGCCAGCTCGCCGAGAAGGTGATGGCGCTCGGGATCGAGGGCGTCCAGGTCGCCGCCGACGAGCGTCGCGAGGTGCCCGGCCATGACCTGGCCGCGAATCTCATCGGCTTCGTCGGCGACGAGCGGTTCGGCCTGGAGGGCCTTGAGGCGCGCTACGACGAGCTGCTGCGCGGGCGGCCGGGCGAGTTGGAGTACGAGACCGGAGCCAGCAACGGCAGTTACAGCAAGACGGAGATTCCAGGCGGCTACCGTCGGGAGACCCCGGCCCAGCCGGGCAGCTCGCTGCGGTTGACCATCGATCGGGACGTCCAGTTCCACGCGCAGCGGACGTTGTACGAGCACATGCGCTCGGTGCGTGCGGACTGGGGCGCGGCGGTGGTCCTCGACGCCCGCAACGGCGAGGTTCTCAGCCAGGTCAGCTACCCCACCTACGACGCAGCGGACCCGATCCGCTACCCGGCCGAGGACCGGGAAGACCGGGCGTCGGCGGCGGTGGTCGACCCGGGATCGGTGCACAAGGCGCTGGTGATGGGCGCGGCGTTGCAGGAAGGCGTGCTCCGGCCCGACATGTCCATCATGGTGGGCCCCACCATCAAGAAGGGCGACCAGGTCTTCCGGGACACCCACCCCAACTACAAGCCGCGGGCGATGTCACTGGCCGGGATCATGGCGTACTCATCGAACGTCGGCACCATCCGGATCGCCGACGAGCTCGGCGCGCAGAAGCTCTACGAGTACCAGAAGGCGTTCGGGCTCGGCCGGGCCACCGGCGAGGGCGTGGCCGGCGAGGCCGAAGGCCTGGTCCAGCCGCCGTCGCGGTGGAGCGGCTCGTCGTACGGGTCGGTGCCGATCGGGCACGGCGTCGCCGTGACGCCGGTGCAGATGGCGGCCGCCTACGGCGCCATCGCCAACGACGGGACCTGGGTCCAGCCGCACCTCATCCGGGAGGTGCTGGCCCCGGACGGCAAGGCCCGGCCGGCGATTCCGGTCGCCACCCGTCGGGTGCTCAGCCCGGAGAACGCGGCGGCGGTGCGGCAGGCGCTGGAGGCGGTCGTCAGCGTCGAGGGCGCCACCGGCACGGCGGCGGCGATCCGCGGCTACCGGGTCGCCGGCAAGACCGGCACCGGCGCCCAGGTCGTCGGCGGCAGGTATGTGGCGAGTGAGGTCGCCTCCTTTGTGGGAATGGCGCCGGCGGAGAACCCCCGTTTCGTCATCGCCGTCTTCGCCCGGTCGTCCGGCGGGGGCGGCGGGGCGGTGGCAGCGCCGGCGTTCCGGGACATCATGTCCTTCGTCCTGAGCAGGTCCAAGACCCCGCCGACGCTGACGCCGCCGCCCCGGTTCGTCCTCTACCCCTGACGCCGCGGGCCGGCTCGCCGCTGGCCGGCCGCGGGCGCTGGGACCGCTGAACGTCGAGACGGTAGGGTCTGTCGGCGTGCCAGGCTATCCGCGGCCCCGATCGGTCGCCCCACGCGCGTTGACCGAGCTGGCCCCGTTGGCCGGCGCCGCGGTCCCGGCCGACGGCGTCGGCGTCCACGTCACTGGAGTGACGCACGCCAGCGGCGAGGTCCACCCGGGCGACCTGTACGCCGCCCTGCCGGGCGCCCGCCGCCACGGCGCCGACTTCACCGCCCGGGCCGCCGCCGCCGGCGCCGTGGCCGTTCTCACCGACCCGGCCGCCGCCGCCCGGGCCGCCGCCGCCGGGCTGCCGGCCCTGGTCGTCGCCGCCCCCCGCGACGTGCTGGGCGTGGTGGCCTCCGCCGTCTACGGCGACCCCACCGCCGCCATCTCGGTCATCGGGCTGACCGGCACCGCCGGCAAGACGACCACCGCGTACCTGGTCGAGGCGGGCCTACGCGCCGCCGGCCGGACCACCGGCCTCATCGGCACCGTCGAGACCCGGCTCGGGGACCTGGTCATCGACAGCGCCCGGACCACCCCGGAGGCCACCGACCTGCACGCGGCGCTCGCGGTGGCCCGGGAGCGCGGCGTCACCGACGTGGTCATGGAGGTCTCCAGCCACGCGTTGACGATGGGGCGGGTCGGCGGGGTGCGGTTCGCCGTCGGCGGCTGGACCAACTTCGGCCTCGACCACCTGGACTTCCACGCCGACAGCGACGACTATTTCGCCGCCAAGGCCCGGCTGTTCGACGGCCGCTGCCGCACCGAGGTCGTCAACGCCGACGACCCGGCGCTGACGACGGTGACCAGGCCGACGTCCGTCACGTACTCGGCGCTGGGCCACCCGGCGACGTGGACCGCGGTCGGGGTCACCGGCGCCGCGCGGCAGTCGTTCACCGCCGTTGGTCCGGACGGGGCACGGGTCGCCGCGGGCGTCGGGTTCCCGGGCCGGCACAACGTCGCCAACGCGCTGCTGGCCCTCTCCTGCCTGGCCGCGGTGGGCGTCGACGCGGCGACGGCCGCGGCGGCGATCGCGGAGGTCGACCACATCCCGGGGCGGTTGGAGCAGGTCGGGGCTGGGCCGGTGCACGCGGTCGTCGACTACGCCCACAAGCCTGACGCGATCATCGCGGTGCTGCGCGCGTTGCGGACGCTGGCGCAGGACCGGGGCGGCCGCCTGATCTGTGTTCTCGGCGCCGGCGGCGACCGGGACCGCGGCAAGCGTCCGCTGATGGGGCGGGCCGCCGCTCAGGGCGCTGATGTGTTCCTGCTCACCGACGACAACCCCCGCACTGAGGACCCGGCCGGCATCCGCGCCGAGGTCCGCGCCGGCGCCGAGGGCGGGCCGGCCGAACTGGTGGAGATCCCCGGACGTCGGGAGGCGATCGCCGCGGCGGCCCGGCTGGCCCGGCCCTCGGACGTCGTCGCCGTGCTGGGCAAGGGCCACGAGCGCGGGCAGGAGATCAACGGTCAGGTGTTGCCGTTCGACGACCGCCAGGAGTTGGCGGCGGCGCTGGCCGGCGAGAGCCCCCGATGATCCCGGTGACGCTGGGCGAGATAGCCACGATCGTCGGCGGGGCGCTGGTCGGCGACCCGGACGTCACGGTCACCGACGGCGTCGAGTTCGACTCACGGGCCGTCGTCCCGGGCGGTCTGTTCGTCGCGTTCGCCGGGGAGAAGGTCGACGGGCACGACTTCGCCGCGGACGCCGTGGCCGCCGGGGCGGTGGGCGCCCTGGCGGCGCGTCCCCTACCCGACCTGCCGACTGTCGTCGTGCCCGACGCGACGGCGGCGCTGGGCCGGTTGGCGTCCGCGGTGCTGGCACGGCTGCCGGAGCTGACGGTGATCGGCCTGACCGCTTCGTCCGGCAAGACCACCACCAAGGACTACCTGGCCCAGTTGCTGGCTGAGTTGGGCCCGACCGTCGCCCCGCCGGGTTCGTTCAACAACGAGCTGGGACACCCGTACACGGTATGCAAGGCCACTGAGCGGACCCGCTATCTGGTTCTTGAGCTGGGCGCCCGCGGGATCGGCCACATCCGTCAGCTGTGCGGGATCGCCCCGCCGACCGTCGGCGTGGTCCTCAACGTCGGGGACGCGCACGTCGGCGAGTTCGGCTCGATCGAGGCCACCGCGCGGGCCAAGGGCGAGCTGGTGGAGGCGCTGCCCGCCGACGGCCTGGCGGTGCTCAACAGCGACGATCCGCGGGTGCGCGCGATGGCCGGGCGGACCGCCGCCGCCACGGTTCTGGTCGGCGAGGCCGCCGACGCCGACATCCGCGCCGTGAACGTACGCATGGACGACCGGGGTCGGGCCACGTACACGCTGGTCGCGGCCGAGGGGCGGGCGCCGGTGCGGTTGGCGGTCGCCGGGTCGCACCAGGTCGGCAACACGCTGGCCGCCGCCGCGGTGGCGCTGCGCCTGGGCTATCCGCTGGCCCGCCTCGGCCCGGCCCTGGGCCGGCTGCGGCAGCTGTCGGGACGACGGATGGACGTCTTCGACCGCCCCGACGGCGTGACCGTCATCGACGACTCGTACAACGCCAACCCGTCCTCGATGGCGGCCGCCCTGCACGCCCTTGTCGCGGTGGCCGGTGGCCGGCGGACGGTGGCGGTGCTGGGCTACATGGCCGAGTTGGGCGAGGCGGAGACGGCCGGGCACCGCGAGGTGGGCCGGCTCGCCGCCGCCGAGGGCGTGGCTGAGCTCGTCGTCGTCGGGGACCTCGCCCGTGCCATCTATGATGGCGCGTCCGGTCTGTCCGGCTGGGCCGGACGCGCCCGTCTGGTCGCCGACCAGGCGGAGGCGGTGGCGGCGTTGCGTGAGCTGCTGACCCCCGGCGACGTGGTACTGGTGAAGGGCTCCCGTTACCGAACCTGGACCGTCGCCGACGACCTGCGCGACAGCGCCAACGAGACCGGGCCCGCGACCGCGGCCCGACCCCCGGCACGACCCGCGTCAGCGGGCGAAAGGACGGCATTGTGAGGGCGGTCATCGTCGCGGCGGCGGTCGCGTTCCTGGTCTCCCTGTTCGGCACCCCCATCGCGATCAAGGTCTTCACGCGACTCAAGGCGGGGCAGCCGATCCGGGCCGACGGGCCGCAGATGCACCTGGGCAAGCGCGGCACCCCCACGATGGGCGGGGTGGTGTTCATCGTCGCCACGCTCATCGCGTACGTCGCCGGTCACCTGGCGTTGACGACGCTGCCCGAGGCGCAGATCTTCCAGGTGCAGCCCACCGTCACCGCTCTGGTCCTACTGGGGCTGTTCGTCTTCTGCGGCGCTGTCGGTTTCGTCGACGACTTCCTCAAGGTCCGTAAGCGCAACAGCGCGGGCCTCAACAAGCGTGGCAAGCTGCTCGGCCAGCTGCTCGTCGGCGCGGCGTTCGGGGTGGTGGCTCTCTACTTCCCGTCGACGATGACCGGGCCTTCCGGCCGACCCTCCAACCAGGAGACCGTCGCCAGCGAGACCCTGTCGTTCATCCGCGACCTGGACTGGCTCAACCTGGGCAAGATCGGCGCGGTGATCCTGTTCATCTTCGTCGTGCTGGCCAGCACCAACGGCGTGAACCTCACCGACGGTCTGGACGGCCTGGCCACCGGAACGTCGGTGATGGTGCTGGCCACGTACGCGCTCATCGCCTTCTGGCAGTACCGGCACTGGTGCGCCGACCCCAGCTACACCGCCCAGTACTGCTACCGGGTGCGCGACCCGTTGGAGATCGCCCTCATCGCCGGGGCGGCGGCCGGCGCCTGTGTGGGGTTCCTGTGGTGGAACACCTCGCCAGCGCGGATCTTCATGGGCGACACCGGCGCGCTCGGGCTCGGCGGCCTCATCGCCGGCATGGCGTTCTCGACCCGGACGGTCATGCTGCTGCCGATCATCGGCGGCCTGTTCGTCATCATCACGATGTCGGTGGTGATTCAGATCATCTCCTTCCGCACCACCGGCAAACGGGTGTTCCGGATGTCGCCGCTGCAACATCACTTCGAGCTGGCCGGCTGGAGCGAGGTCAACATCGTCGTCAGGTTCTGGATCATCGCTGGGATCGGCGTGGCCATCGGCCTCGGCCTGTTCTACGGGGACTTCCTCACCAAGATGGGTTGACATGACGGATCGCAGCCAGACGGCTCACGACGCGACGGACTACAGCCGGCGGGTCGTCCTGGTGGGCGGCTCGGGCGTCGCCGGCGCCGCCAGCGCCCGGGCCCTGCTGAGCCGGGGCGCCGACGTCACCGTGCTGGACCGGGCCGCGTCGCCGGCGCTGGACGAGCTGGCCCGCGCCGGCGCCCGGACCGTGGTGGCCGGCGCGCCGCCGGCCGGGCTGCTCGACGGCGTCACCGATGTGGTCGTCTCGCCCGGCTTCCCGCCGACGCACCCGCTCGCGGTCGCGGCGGCACGGGCGGGGATCGAGGTGTACAGCGAGCCGGAGCTGGCCTGGCGGCTACGCGGCCCGGACGCCCCGCCATGGCTGGCGGTCACCGGCACCAACGGCAAGACCACGACGGTGACGATGCTCGCTGCCATCCTGCGCGCGGCGGGTCTGCGCGCGCAGGCCCTGGGCAACATCGGTCGTCCGTTGGTCGACGCAGCGGTCGATCCCGGCTACGACGTGCTGGCCGTGGAGCTGTCGAGCTTCCAACTGCACTGGTCCCGGCGGCTGGCGCCGCGGGCCGCGGCGATCCTCAACCTGGCTGACGACCACCTCGACTGGCACGGCGGCTTTGACGCCTACGCCGCGGCGAAGACCGCTATCTGGCGTTCGGCCACCCCGGCCGCCGAGGGAGTCGCGGTCGGCAACCTCGACGATCCACGGGTGGCGGGGCTGCTGCGCACGGTCACCGGCGATGTCGTCGGTGTGACGGCGGGCGATCCGGCCCCGGGCCAGTTCGGGGTCATCGACGGGGTGCTGGTCGAGCACGGCCGCTGCGCGGCGCCCACCGCGTTGATCGAGGCGATGGCGGTGCGTCCGGCCGGCGCCCACAACGTCAGCAACGCCCTGCACGCGGCCGCGCTGGCGCGCGCGCTCGGCGTGCCGTTCGGCGCGGTCGGCGATGGACTGCGTGGCTATGTGCCCGAGCCGCACCGTAACGCCCCGGTGGCTGACGTGGCCGGGGTGCGCTACGTCGACGACAGCAAGGCCACCAACCCGCACGCCGCGTTGGCGTCCCTGACCGGCTGTTCCCGGCTGGTGTGGGTCGCGGGCGGGCAGCTCAAGGGCGTCGATGTCGCGCCGTTGGTGGCGGAGGTCGCGCACCGCCTCGTCGGCGCCGTGCTGCTCGGGGTCGACCGGGGGCTGATCGCTGAGGCGCTGCGCCGACACGCCCCCGACCTGCCGGTGATCGAGGTCGCGTCGACCGATGATGGGGCGATGGGGGAGGCGGTTCGCGCCGCGGCTCGGCTCGCGGCGCCAGGGGACACGGTGGTGTTGGCGCCGGCGGCGGCGTCCAAGGACATGTTCGTCGACTACGCCGCCCGGGGCGAGGCGTTCGCCGACGCCGTCCGCGCGCTGGCGACCGGCGCGGCGAGGGCCGGCGCCGCGGGGGCCGGCGACCCGGCGGCGTCCGGATGAGCTCCGCTGAGCCGGGCGGCCGGGCGCCGATGCCGCTCGCTGGCGGCGTCGCAGCCCTGCGCGGGGTGCTGGCGCGTCCGCTGGCCTCCTACTACCTTCTGGTCTCCAGCGCGGGCCTGCTGCTGGTCATCGGCCTGACCATGGTTTTCTCGGCGACGAGCGTGAAGGCGTACGCCGAGGACGGGAACGCGTTCGCCGCGGTCAGTCGACAGGCTGTGTATGCGCTGGTCGGCATCGTCGGGTTCTGGGTGTGTCAGCGGCTGCCGGCGCGCACCTTCCGCTTCCTGGGCTACCCGCTGCTGGTCGTCACGTTCGGTGGGCTCATCCTCCTGGATCTGCTGCTGGTTCTCAAGGCGTTCCGGGTGCTGCCCGAGGCGCGGTTGGGGCCGATCTACGCCGACGAGTTGTGGCTGCACCTGGGCCCGGCGCAGATCCAGCCGTCGGAGTTCGCGAAGTTCGCGCTGCTGCTGTGGGGCGCGGACGTGTTGGCTCGCAAGGGCACCGCGATCGTGCAGTGGCGGGCGTTGACCAGGCCGCTGTTCCTGGCCGTCGGCCTGCTGTTCGTGTTGGTGGGTTACAACGACTTCGGCTCGCTGGTGGTCCTTCTGGCGTTGTTCGTGGGGATGCTGTGGGCCGCCGGCGTGCGGCTGCGGGTCTTCGCGGCGATGGCGGGGATCGGCGCGGTCGGGCTGGCGGCGTTGTTGGCGCTCCCGGGCAAGAGCGGGTACCGGTTGGAGCGGCTCACCTCGTTCAGCGCTGATCCGACCGTCTGTGGTCTGCGCGACTGTTACCAGGCGGTGCAGGCCCAGTACGCGATCGCCGACGGCGGCTGGTTCGGCGTGGGCCTGGGCAAGGCCAGCCTCAAGTGGGGCTGGCTGCCGGCCGGCCACAACGACTTCATCTTCGCCATCGTGGCCGAGGAGCTGGGTTTTGTCGGATGCACGGTGGTGCTGGCGTTGCTCGGCGTCTTCGCGTACACCGGCCTGCGGATCGCACGACGGGTGGCCGACCCGTTCCGCCGGCTCGCCGCCGCGGCGGCGATCAGCTGGCTGGTCGCGCAGGCGTTCATCAACATCGGCGGCGTGATCGGGCTGCTCCCGATCACTGGTGTCCCGCTGCCGTTCATTTCCGACGGCGGCTCGGCTCTGGTGGTGACCCTGGCCGCGGTCGGCATGCTCGCCTCGTTCGCCCGGGCGGAGCCCGACGCCGCCCGCGCCCTGCACGCCCGGCCGGCGCGCGGCTGGGTGCGGATACTCTGGGCGCCGTTGCCCCCGTTGGGGGAGTCCGGTCCGGCGGCCCCGCCGCGCGCGCCCCGACCTCCCCGGCCGACCTCTGGTAGGTCCCCGGCGGGCACGTCCCGCCGGGGAGAGGCTCCGGTGGGGGCGCCGCGGCGCCAGCCCCCGCGAGGGGGCGCAGGTCGGGAGAGGAGCCGTTGAAGATGGGCACGCTGCGGTCGGTGGTGCTTGCGGGCGGAGGCACCGGCGGTCACGTCTATCCGCTGCTGGCCTTCGCGGAATGCCTTCGTCGGCACGACCCGCAGGTGCAGATCACCTGCCTGGGCACGCCACGCGGGTTGGAGAACGAGCTCATCCCGCCGGCCGGGTACGACCTGCGCCACGTTCCGGCCTACCAGCTGCCGCGTTCGGTCAACGTCGACCTGATGCGCACCCCGCACCGGATGTGGCTGGCGGCGCGCGCCGCGGGCAAGATCATGGACGAGGTGAAGGCCGAGGCGGTGGTGGGATTCGGCGGGTATGTGGCGGTGCCGGCGTACCTGGCGGCATGGAAGCGCGAACTGCCCATGATCATTCACGAGGTGAACATGCCGCCGGGAGTGGCCAACCGGCTCGGCATGAAGATGACTAAGAACATCGCGGTCGGTTTCCCGCACCAGCTCGCCCAGTCCGAGGTCCTGCAGGGCGCCCGGCTCGTCGGCGTCCCGCTGCGCCAGAGCATCAGCACCCTGGACCGCGCCGGCCGGCGGGCCGAGGCCAGGGAACGCTTCGGGCTGCGCCCCGACCTGCCGACACTGCTGGTCTCGGGCGGCTCCCAGGGCGCCCGGTCGATCAATCTGGCTGTCGCCGGCGCCGCGCCGGCGCTCACCCGCGCCGGCGTCCAGGTGCTGCACGTCATTGGCGCCCGTAACGACGCTGTCGACATCCCCCAGGGCCTGCCCAGCCCTTATGTCACGCTGCCGTACCTGGCCGAGATGGAGCTGGGCTACGCCGCTGCCGACCTCATGATCGCTCGGGGCGGCGCGATGACCTGTGCCGAACTGTCGGCGATCGGGATGCCTGCCGTCTTCGTGCCGTACCCGCACTCCAACCGGGAGCAGTACCGCAACGCCCGGCCGGTCGTCGACGCCGGCGGAGGGCTGCTCGTCGATGACGCCGAGCTGACCCCCGGGCTGATCGAACACACGGTGCTGCCGTTGCTGGCCGATCCGTCCCGACTCGCCGACATGGGCGCCGCCGCGGCGGCGTATGGTCGCCGCGACGGCGACGAGGCCCTACGTGACTTTCTGCTCGAAGCCGTGAGCTGGTAAAGCCCGGTCGTGGACGAGAAGAGGACGTTGTGGACACCGCGAAGCTGACCCCGGCGGGCGTGCTGACAGCCGAGGAGTTGGGCGTCGTGCACCTGATCGGTGTCGGTGGCGTCGGCATGAGCGGTCTGGCCCGGCTGCTGCTCACCCGGGGCGTCCGGGTCACCGGCAGCGAGCTGCGGGAGTGGCCGGCGTTGGCGAGCCTGCGGGCGTTGGGCGGGGTTGTCCACATGAGTCACACTGTGGCCAACCTCGACGGCGTCGACACGGTCGTCTACTCGACCGCTATTCCGGACGACCACCTGGAGCTGGCCGAGGCGCGGCGACGCGGGCTGCGGGTGTTGCACCGCTCGGAGGCGCTCGCGGCGGCGATGACCGGGCGGCAGACCATCGCCGTGGCCGGCACCCACGGCAAGACGACGACCACCTCGATGGTGACGTTGATCTTCCAGCACGCCGGGGCGGACCCGTCGTTCGTCATTGGCGGGGAGATCTCCACCCCCGGGGCGAATGCTCACCACGGCAGCGGCGATCTCTTCGTGGCCGAGGCGGACGAGAGCGACCGGTCGTTCCTGCTGTACCGGCCACATGTGGCGATCGTCACCAATATCGAGGCTGACCACCTCAACACCTACGGGGACCTGGCCACGTTGGAAGCCGCCTTCGTCGAGTTTGGCGAGCTGGTCGACGTCGACGGTTTCGTCGTGGCCTGCGCGGACGACCCGGGCGCCCGTCGCCTCACCGAGGCGCTGCGCGCCCGTGGCCGCGTCGTGCACACGTACGGCCTGTCCCCGGACGCTGATCTGCGGGTCAGCGAGCTGGTCTCCACCGCCGACGGCGCCCGCTACCTGGCCGAGTTGGACGGCCAGCCGCTGGGCGGGTTCGCGATCCGGGTGCCTGGCGCTCACATGGCGCTCAACAGCGCCGCTGCGGTGCTCACGGCGCTGCGGCTCGGTGTGCCGGCAGGGTCGGTTGTGGAGGCTCTGGCGTCCTTTCCCGGGGTGCGTCGCCGGTTCGAGCGCAAGGGCGTCGCGGGCGGCGTGCGCGTCTATGACGAGTACGCCTATCACCCGACCGCGATGACCGCGGCGATGCGGACCCTGCGGGAGGTCGCCGGCGCGGGCCGGCTGCTGGTGGTTTTCCAGCCGTACCGGGTCTACCGGACCCGCGAGCTGCATGAGGAGATCGCCAAGGCGTTGTCCCTGGCCGACGAGGCGATCGTCATGGAGGTCTTCGGGCCCGGCGAGAAGCGGCTGCCGGGCGACGGCGGCGCCGCGCTGGCCGCATCGGTGGCGTTGCCGTCCGATCGTAAGGTTTTTGTCGACGCCTGGGTGGATGTTGCCGGCGAAGTGGTGCGCCGGGCCCGGCCGGGTGATGTAGTGGTGACCATGGGCGCCCCGCCGATCTCGATGCTGGGCGATGAGTTGCTGGTCGCATTGTCGGGAGGCGCCGCGGGATGACCGAGCCGGGCCGTCGTCGCTGGCGGTTGGTGCGCGCGCGCACCGACGCCGTGCCCGACTCGGTGCGTCGGTTCTCGCAGCGGGCCCGCCGTCGGCGGCTGCGGGCGGCGGCGCCGTGGCTGACGGCGTTCGGTGTCGCGGCGCTGTTGGCCGCTGGTCTCTGGATCGTGTACGACTCGCCGTTGTTCGGGGTCCGTGCGGTCAAGGTGTCCGGTGTGGCCGTGCTCACACCGTACGAGGTTTCGGCGGCCGCGGACATCCGGCTCGGTCGTCCGCTGGCCAGGGTGGACCTCGCCGCGGCGCGGCAGCGGGTCGAGACCCTGCCGGCGGTGGAGCGGGTCGAGGTGTCGCGGGACTGGCCGGCCGTGGTCCGGGTGCGGGTGTGGGAGCGCACGGCGGTGGCCGCCGCGCCGAGCGGCCGCGCCTTCCTGCTCTTTGACGGCGCGGGCGTGGTGTTCCAGCAGGCGCCGCAGCGGCCGGCCGGACTGCCGCTGGTGCGCCTGGCCCGTCCGGGGCCGGCGGATCTGCCGACGACGTCGGCGCTGCGGGTGCTCACGGCGCTGCCCCCCGAGCTGTCGCGGCGGGTGCGGGAGCTGGTGGTGGAGTCGCCGGCCCGGATCACGTTGCGTCTGCTCGACGGCCGGGTGGTCTTCTGGGGTGACGCCGCCGACAGCGAGGCGAAGGCCCGCACGACGCTGGCGCTGCTGAGCCGTCAGGATCGGCGGATCGATGTCAGCGCGCCGGACGTCGTCACTACGAGTCGCTGAACGACCACAGTGGCGGGGGTGTCGGGAACCTGACTCGCGTCCGTGCAGCGACACGCCGACAACATCCTTGGATCACGTCCGATGGACGCTTACGTTGCGGTTGAAGGTCAGTAGTTGACAACACTCTAAGGCTCTAGTAGAGGGTGAGGGTTTCCCCTCGCTCTTCTCCTAGCACGTGGTGGACGGCGGCGCGTCTGGCGGGCCGTGGTGGTCGTTCACCCGCAACCGGAAGGAACCCTGCCGGATGACACCTCCGCACAACTACCTCGCTGTCATCAAGGTCGTCGGAATCGGCGGCGGTGGCGTGAACGCGGTGAACCGCATGATCGAGGTCGGTCTCAAGGGCGTCGAGTTCATCGCGATCAATACCGACGCCCAAGCGCTGCTGATGAGCGACGCGGACGTCAAACTCGATGTCGGCCGGGAGCTGACGCGCGGCCTCGGCGCCGGCGCGCAGCCCGAGGTCGGCAAGAACGCGGCAGAGGACCACCGGGACGAGATCGAGGAGGTGCTCAAGGGCGCCGACATGGTCTTCGTCACCTGTGGGGAGGGCGGCGGCACGGGCACCGGCGGCGCGCCGGTCGTCGCGCAGATCGCCCGTAAGCTGGGAGCGTTGACGATCGGGGTGGTCACCCGGCCGTTCTCGTTCGAGGGCAAGCGTCGTCAGGTGCAGGCTGAGTCGGGGATCGATGAGCTGCGCAACCAGTGCGACACTCTCATCGTCATCCCGAACGACCGGCTGCTGGCGTTGGGCGACCGCAGCATGAGCATGATGGACGCGTTCCGGCAGGCTGACCAGGTTCTGCTGTCGGGCGTCCAGGGCATCACCGATCTCATCACGACGCCCGGCCTGATCAACCTGGACTTCGCCGACGTCAAGAGCGTCATGTCCGGCGCGGGCAGCGCGCTCATGGGCATCGGCAGCGCCCGGGGCGAGAAGCGGGCGGTGGACGCCGCCGAGGCGGCGATCTCCAGCCCGTTGCTGGAGCAGAGCATGGACGGCGCGCGTGGCGTGCTGCTCTCCATCGCCGGCGGGTCCGATCTCGGCCTGTTCGAGATCAACGACGCCGCGCAGCTGGTCACCGATGCGGCCCACCCCGACGCGAACATCATCTTCGGCGCGGTCATCGACGACGCGCTCGGCGACGAGGTCCGGGTTACCGTCATCGCCGCCGGCTTCGACGCCGGCGCCCCGTCGTACAAGCCGGCCGAGTCGGGCCGGGTCGCTCCGAGCCAGCCCTCGGCCGCGGCGGCGCCCGCTCCGCCGGTGGTGGCCGCGCCGCCGACGGTGGCGGCGACGCCGCCGCCGCGGCGGGTCCTGTTCGACGACGTCGATGTGCCGGACTTCCTCAAGAACGGCTCCTGACCC
Source organism: Pilimelia columellifera subsp. columellifera (assembly GCF_039532605.1). Lineage (NCBI taxonomy): Bacteria > Bacillati > Actinomycetota > Actinomycetes > Micromonosporales > Micromonosporaceae > Pilimelia > Pilimelia columellifera. The sequence continues at coordinate 136,366 of NZ_BAAARY010000004.1, read as the reverse complement.
CAGCGATGGGCGCTGCGGCGATGACCGACGAGAGGCAACGCGAGCTGGCCGCGGGGCTGGCGGCGGTCCGGGAACGGATCGCCGCTGCCTGCGGCGCCGCCGGTCGGCCGTCCGACAGCGTCACGCTGATCGTGGTGACCAAGACCTACCCGGCGCAGGACGTGGTCCGGCTGGCCGGTCTGGGCGTGGCCGAGGTGGGGGAGAACCGCGATCAGGAGGCTGCGGCGAAGGCCGCGGCGGTAGCGGCCGCCGGCGCGGCGGTCCGGTGGCACTTCATCGGCCAGCTCCAACGCAACAAGTGCCGGTCGGTGGTCGGCTATGCGGACATGGTGCATTCGGTGGACAGCGTCCGCCTGGCGACCGCTCTGGGAGCGGCCGCAGCCGCGGGCCGGGTGGGCGCCGGTCGGCTCGACGTTCTCGCGCAGGTCTCATTGGACGGCCTGTCACACCGGGGCGGGGCGGTCGCCGGCGACGCCGTGGCGCCGGACCGCCAGCTTGACCGGGTGCTGGCGGCGATCGCGGCCGATGACGCCCTGCGGCTCCGTGGGCTGATGGCGGTGGCCCCGCCGGCCCCGTCGGCGGGGCCGGCGTTCGCGCGGCTGGGCGCGCTGTTCGCGGCGGTTCGGCAGCGGTATCCGCAGGTGGACGTGCTCTCGGCGGGGATGAGCGGCGACCTGGAGGACGCGGTGGCGCACGGGGCGACCCATCTGCGGATCGGCAGCGCTGTGCTGGGGGCGCGAGCGGCGCTGGAGTAGCCTGGCGCCGTTCGCAACCGTGAGTTACAACCGTGTTGTTTAAGCCGTCGTCGATCGGGCATCATCTCTCGAAGATCATTACCGGTGGTCGGCGCGGGCCTGGAGCCTGACCGGGCCGGGACGTCGGTGGGCGATGCGTCGGCGTAGGGATCAGCGGCGTGACCCGCCATGGCGGAACGTCGAGCGGAGCGAGGTGGGCGGATGAGCACTTTACGTAAGGCCGGGGTCTGGCTCGGGCTGATCGAGGACGACGACGATCGCGGCTACGGGGAGCGCGGCTACACCGAGCCCGCGTACCGGGAGAGCGGTTACCGCTCCAGCCGGTACGCCGAGGAGTTCACCGACGAAGACGAAGACGAGCTGGACGAGCCGCCGGTGCCGCGCGCCCGGTCGGAGCGACTCGACCCGGTCCGTGCCGACCGCGCCGAACGTACGGCGAGCGTCCGTTCGATTACCCGCCCAGCGCCGTCGACCGGCAACGGATACCCCAGTCGCGACAACGTCGCGCTGGCCCCGCAGCCAACCCCACGCGAGCGGGCGAGCGTCGCTGAGGACGACGAACGCCGCTACCAGATCACCACCCTGCACCCCACCACGTACAACGAGGCCCGCACGATCGGGGAGCATTTCCGCGACGGTACCCCGGTCATCATGAACCTCACGGAGATGGACGAGGCCGACGCGAAACGCCTGGTGGACTTCGCCGCGGGCCTGGCGTTCGGGCTTCGCGGTACGATCGAGCGCGTGACAAACCGGGTCTTCCTGCTGTCGCCGGCGAATGTGCAGGTCACCGCGGAGGACAAGGCGAAGATCGCCGAGGGTGGATTCTTCAACCAGAACTGACCCGGTCCCACTGACCCGTCCCGGCCCTCGGCCGCGCCGGCCCGGCGGTGTCGTCCGGGGCCGGCATAGAAGGAGCGGCGCGCGTGCTGTTGTCGATCGTCAGCCAGGTCCTGTATCTGGTGATCTACGTATTTTTTCTGGTGCTGCTCGGTAGGTTCGTGCTTGAGGCCGTGCTCCAGTACGGCCGCCGGTGGCAGCCTGGCCGCGGCGCGTCCGCCGGGATGGAAGCCGTGTGGAGCGTCACTGATCCGCCGCTGCGGGCGTTGAGGCGTGTGATCCCCCCGTTGCGAGTTGGTACCGTGAGCTTCGACCTGGCCTCGCTAGTACTGCTGGTTATCCTGTTCGTGCTAATGAATTTGCTCAAGCTCGCTTTCTGACGGCCGTTTGATCGTCTGCCAGCGAGCCGCGCGGCCGCGACTGACCCGAGGAGTTTCGATGCCGCTGACCCCGGCTGACGTTCATAACGTCGCCTTTAAGAAGCCCCCGATTGGCAAGCGGGGGTACGACGAGGAGGAGGTCGACGCCTTCCTGGACGAGGTCGAGCGCGAGCTCGCCCGTCTGATCGAGGAGAACAACGAGCTGCGCGCCCAGGTGGAGCGCGGCGGAGGCCGTGCGGCCCCCGCGGGCGGCGCCGCCGACCCGCGTCTCGCCGCCGAGCTCAACGAGCTCAAGGCCCAGCTCGACCGGGTGCAGCGGGACAAGGCCGCCGCCGAGCAGGCCGCCCGCGCCATGCAGGCCGACCTGGAGCAGATGCGGGCGCAGGGCCCCGGACCGTCGATCAGCGCAGGTCCGGTCGTGCCGGTCTCCGGCGGCGACGGCGAGCAGCAGGCGCTGCGCGTTCTCATGATGGCGCAGCGGACCGCCGACGACCACGTCAACGACGCACGTCGTGAGGCGGACAAGCTGTTGTCGGACGCCCGCGGCAAGGCTGAGGAGGTGACCCGGGAGGCCCGCGCCAAGGCGGACGCGTTGGAGCGCGACGCTCGGCAGCGCCATCAGGAGGCCATGGGCGGCCTGGAGGCCAAGCGTTCGGCGTTGCAGAAGCACATCGAGGAGCTCAAGCAGTTCGAGCGCGAGTACCGCACCCGACTCAAGGCATACCTGGAGAGTCAGCTGCGCGACCTGGACGGTCGCGGGCAGGGACTGGAGGCCGAGATGACCCGCGCTGAGGGCGGTCGGGGCGTCGGCGGCGGCGGCTTGGCCGCGGCTGGACTCTCCGGTCCCTACGGTCGGACCGGCATCGACGCCGGCGGCCGCTGACCCGCCTGATCTGAGCCGATGCGGCGGGGGTGAGCTGTGGTTGTAGCAAGTCTGGCGCTCATCCTCGTCGCTATCGTGCTCGTCGTCATCGGCCTCGCGAGCAGCTCCGGCGGCGTCCTGATGTCCTCGATCGCGGTCAGCTTGCTCGCGGCGGCGGCGTTGTTCGCCGGAGTTCGGCAGACCGCCGCCAGCCGCCGAATGGCGCGGGCGTCCCGCCCGGCGACGCCGGTCCGTGACCGTCCTGGCGGCGGCCACGACCTTTCGCCCGGCGTCAAGGCCAGGCTCGCGGCGTTGCCGGACGCGGTGGCGGTCACCGATGCGCCGCTCAGCTTCCACCTCCCTAACTGCGCCCGCCTGCCTCCTGGTGGCTTCCGCCTGATTCCGGTGGCCACCGCCGCCGCCGCGGGAATCCGTCCGTGCCACAGTTGCGACCCCGCTGCCGCTCTGCTTGCTAGCCTGCCCCGATCATGATGGCCCGGTCCGCTCCGGCGACAGTGGCCGTACGGGTCAAACCCGGCGTGAGCCCGACGATCTGGCCCGCCGGGTTGAGCGACTACGGCGGCCCGTGGGCTGAGGGCGTGCGTACGACCGGCAAATGAGGCGTTCACGTTTGGATCGACCCAGGCGGGTTAATCTCCCCCGGCATCGACGCGTGACAGTCCATCGGGCCCGGGCGCTGGCGCCGGAGCGGCGTGTTGTCGCTGGCGTCGCGGTTACGTATCGTTGCCAGCCATTGGAGTGCGTGACGGCCCGGTCGCGCACCGTTTCGCAGGTGGGGGGCCTCATGGCCGAGCGGGCGAAGTCCGTGCGCGAAGCGGCGGTCGAACCGAAGGGCGCGCGCGGCGGCGCTGAGCCTACTGACCCGGCCCGACCGACGAAGCGGAAGCCGGCGGCGAAGGCCGAACCTGTCGCGGAGGCGAAACCCGTCACGAAGCCCAAAGCGAGCGGCGCCGCGGTGGTGGGCGCCGCCACGGCGGAGCCGGTAGTTTCCTCTGCGACGAGCCCTACGGCGTCGCGGCGCCGTAGGTCGGGGCGCACCGACCCGGCTGTCTCAACGCCATCCACCGCCGCCAGCCGAACTGAGGGAGCGACCATGTCTAAGGCCGCCGCAACCCGGAGCACCTCCGCCCGCGCCGCTACCGCCCCGCGGCAGGCACGCACCGAGGCGGAGACCACGCGGATCCGCACCGCTCTGACCGAGCGCAAGGACGAGCTGACGGCGGAGTACGTCCAGACGATCGCCGAGTTCACCGAGCTCCAACGCGAGCGGCTGACCGACTCCGCCGGCGACGACCAGGCCGACACCGGCACCAAGACGTTCGAGCGCGAGCAGGAGATCACCCTCGCGAACGGGCTGATGGAGCGCATCACCCAGTTCGAACGGGCGTTGGAACGGCTGGACGAGGGCGGCTATGGCTGGTGCGAGCGCTGCGGCAGCGCGATCCCGGTGGAACGGCTGGCGGCGTTTCCCGCGGCGACGCTCTGCGTGACCTGCAAGCAGCTCGAGGAGCGGCGCTAGTAGATTTCACCGTCGGGCCCGCCGCGGGCCCGACGGCCGTTTGGGGAGGACCACCGTTGATAGAGCCACGCACGACCGCTGATGGCCCGCCGTCGCGACGGGCCATCAGTCTGTTGCTGGCCACCGGCGCGTTGGTGTTGCTCGCCGACGCGGTGACCAAGCAGCTCGCGTTGGCCCACCTGGAGCAGCAGCCGCCGGTCCAGTTGCTGGGCGGCGCGGTCTACCTCACCCTCACCCGTAACAGCGGGGCCGCGTTCAGCCTCGGCCAGGACCACACCTGGATCTTCACGATCATCACGGTCGTGGTGCTGGGCGCGTTGGCCTTCTTGGCCCGTGGTCTCCGGTCGGTGGCCTGGGCGGTGGCGTTGGGCCTGGTGTTGGGCGGTGCCGCAGGCAACCTCGCTGACCGGCTGTTCCGCGCCCCGGGCACGTTCGTCGGCCATGTGGTCGATATGGTCTCGCTCTTCGATGAGCGGGGCGCCGTCTGGCCGGTGTTCAATCTGGCCGACAGCGCGCTCATGATCGGGGTCGGGACAGCGGTCTTCCTGGAGTTGACCGGGCGCCAGCGTGACGGCCGACGGCTTCGGCCCGGTCATCCGACCGCTCCGGACGCGGCGACAGCGCCTGTCGCCGGTGACGCGCCCGTTGCCAAACCTGACCAACCGACCAACGACCGTGACGCGGCGAGCGGAGCTACCTCATGACCGGACAGACCCGCACCGTGCCGGTGCCCGACGGTGTGGACGGGATGCGACTTGACCAGGCAATATCCCGCATCTTCGGACTGTCCCGCACGGCCGCCACCGCCGTGGTCGACAACGGCGACGTTCTCATCGACGGCGTCCGCCGTGGCAAGTCCGACCGGGTGAGGGCCGGAGGCTGGCTGGAGGTGACGTTGCCGTCGGCGCCCGCGCCGGCCGAGGTGCGCCCGCCGCAGCGGGTCGAAGGTCTTCGGGTGGTCTTCGCCGACGACGACATCGCCGTCGTGGACAAGCCGGTCGGGGTGGCCGCCCACGCGAGCCCGGGCTGGACCGGGCCGACGGTGACGGCCGGGTTGGCCGCGCTGGGTCATCGCATCTCCACCAGCGGCGCCGCCGAGCGTCAGGGCATCGTGCACCGCCTCGATGTCGGCACCACCGGCCTCATGGTCGTCGCGAAGAGCGAGCTGGCGTACACGATGCTCAAGCGGGCGTTCAAGGAGCGTGACGTCGAGAAGCGCTACCACGCGCTGATCCAGGGCCACCCCGATCCGTCCCGGGGAACGATCGACGCGCCGATCGACCGGCATCCGAATCTGGACTACAAGTGGGCGGTCGTCTCCGGCGGCAAGCCGAGCGTCACGCACTACGACACGATCGAGGCGTTCGCCGCGGCCAGCCTCATCGACGTCCAGCTGGAGACGGGCCGGACGCATCAGATCCGGGTGCATTTCTCAGCGATGCGGCACCCTTGCGTCGGCGACATCACCTACGGCGCCGATCCCACACTGGCGGCCCGGCTGAGCGTCGCCCGGCAGTGGCTGCACGCCCGTGAGCTGAGGTTCGCGCATCCCAGCGGCGGCGAACCGGTGCGGTTCGTCAGCGAGTATCCCCAGGACCTTGCCGAGGCGTTGGCGAAGCTGCAACGGACCGGGTGAGCGGGTGGGCTTAGCCGACCTGACTCGTCGTCTCGATGAGCGGGCACTGCCGGTGATCGCCGAGGGAATAGTCCACTGTGGCCGCGTGATCCACCGGCGGCGGCGGATGGTCTTCGCCGGCGCCCTGGCCACGGCGCTGCTGCTCGCCGTCGGAATCTGGCGGGTGAGTCTGGCGGACCTGCCGGCCAGCCAGGCGACCGAGGCGCGGGTGGGCGTGGCGGCTGGCGAGAGCCTTCCGTCGTATGCGTCCGCCAGTCGTCAGGAGCTGCGGTCGATGACGCGGTCGAGCCCGGGTGTCGAGATGTACGCCCTTGTCACGCTGTCGGCGTATCTGGCCCCGGACCGGGTGGCGCCGGTGACGAGCGGTGTGTCGGTGTCGGCGGTGTTCGTTCGTGTGCCGTTGCCGCGGTCTCCTGTCCGGATTGCTCGGATCGACGCGTTCCGGGTGCCGGCGGACGTGCTGTCGGGCATGCAGCAGCTGGCGTTGCGCCGGGAGGGGGAGGTGCTGGACATGGAGGAGCTGTTGCGGGGGCTCAAGGGCGGCGGCGAGGCCCAGCGTCGCCTGCGTGCCTCCTACCTGACGCAGCAGCAGGCGGCCGCTGCCGAGGCAGCCGCCTACCGGGGTGGTTGCTCCTGTGTGTACGCGTTGGTCGTCCGGGCGACGCCGGAGGCGCTGTCGGACGTCGCGGGACGGGCCGGCGTCCGGATGGTGGACCTGGCGCCGGAGGTCGGCCGGATCGATCGGGCGGTGTTCCTGCCGCCCCTTCCCGAGCAGCGCGGACCTTCCTAGTGACAGTGGTTCGTCCCGTTCTGTCACCGTGAATAATCTAGCTAAATCGCCATGAATCGCATCTCCGGCCGGTGTGCCTACGTTGAACCTGCCGGCGGGCGCGAACGGTCCGCCGCCGGCGGCGCGCGCTCGTTGTCGGCTGTGGTCTGACAACGGTTTCGTCCGTAGCCTGTGACTGGGCCGGAGGAACGGTGCTGGGAGGCGATCGTGGAAGGCACCGACACCGGACGGGACCGGCCCGCGCCACCCGCGGCTCGTTGGCGCGCTCTGCTCGACCGGGCGCGGCAGCGCGGCAGCGAGGCGTCACCGGACCCGGGCGATGACCTTTCCTGGCTGGCCCCTGACGCGAACTGGCCCCAGCCGGACTCCGCACCCGGCCGCGCGGCCGGGCGGGTCGCGCCCTCGCCACCACGGTTGTTCGAGCCGGTGCTGTTCGAGCCGCCTCCGGCGGCCCCGTTCGACCCGGCGAGCGAGGAGCCCACGGACCAGCTGCCGACGCCCCCTCCTCCCCTGGACGCTCCGAAACCGATCCGGACGATGTCCGCCCGGTCCATGCCTCCAGCGTCGACGCAGCTGCTTCCGCTCATCTCCGCCGCCCCGCCCCGCGCGCCGGCGCCCCCGCCCCGCGCGCCGGTACCCCTGCTCGCCGGCTACGGCGGGCAGGTCGAGTGGCGGAAGGCGGCTCAGGCGTCCGACGATCCGGCGGTTGTGCTGCGGCGAGGGTTCGGCCGGCCCCGGGTGGTGGCGTTCGCCAATCCCAAGGGGGGCGTGCACAAAACCACCGCCACGGTCCTGGCCGCGGCGACGGTCGGCGCGGTCCGGGGTCGTGGCGTCATCGCCTGGGACGACAATGAGCTGCGTGGCACGCTCGGCCTTCGCGCAGGCACCGCCCGCCACGCCCGCACCATCCGCCATCTGCTGGCCGACCTCGCGGCGGTGGAGCGCCTTCAGGGCATCGAGCTACGGGAGCAGCTTGACGCCTACCTGCGGCACGCCGCTGACGCCTCCTACGACATCCTCGCCGGGGAGGAGGACCCGCGCTTCGCCACCCGCCTCGACGCGGAGACGGTGCAGCGGGTGTTGGACCTGCTGCGACGAACCCACGAGGTGGTGTGTGTCGACACCGGGAACAACGTCCAGAGCCCGAACTGGCAGACGGTGTTGCGGGAGTGCGACCAGCTGGTGATCACCACGGTGCCGCGCGAGGATGCCGCGTTCGCGGCCGACTGGATGATCGACCTGCTGCACGATGTCGGGCTCGGCGAGCTGGCGGCCGGCGCCGTCACCCTGATCTCGGAGGCGTCCCCGACGCGATCGCCGCTACATGACGACCTGGAGCGGCACTTCGCCGCGCGTACCCGGGCCGTGGTGTCGGCGCCGTACGACCCGGCCCTGGAATCCGGATCGTCGATCGACCTGCCCATGCTGGCGGACGCGACCCGGCGGCGGTGGCTGCGCGTGGCGGCCACCATCATGGCGCCGTTCGTCGATTCCTGAGCTGGGCGCGCTCTTTCCAGAGCTAGACGCGCTCAATTCATTGACGAATATAGAACTGTGCCGACGTCAGGCTTTTTGATCATCCCATAATCGGGGCGACGGTCGTCACAGTGAATGCTGTTCGGCGCGCGGCCGACACCGACCGTCCTTTATAGTCAGGCCGTTGTCCGCGACCATTCTCGGCGGCCGGGGGTTCCGTCGGAAAGTCGCGGTGTTCATCCGATAGCCATTTATTGATAGGTGGTAATTAACATGTTGAAGCGCATTTTCGGAGTCGTCGCCGCTGTCGCCGCTGTCGTCGCGATGAGCGTGTCCATGGCCGTCCCGGCGCAGGCCGGCGAGGCGGGTGGTCGGTTGTACGTGAACGCCGAGATCTCGGTCTCCGGCCCCGGCGTCGATGAGGTCACTACCAGCACCCTGCGCTGCAAGCCGGTCGGCGGGACGCACGCCAACCGCGTCGCGGCCTGCCGCGAGATCGACCGTGTGGACGGCCAGCTGGCCAAGGTCGACCGGGAGTGGAACTCCATCTGCACCAGGGAGTATGCCCCGATCCTCGTCCGTTTCTCGGGCGTCATCGGAAACGATCGCTACAGCTACGAGCGCGAGTTCGGTAACCCCTGCATCTTCGCGGACTCCGCCAGCGTTCTCTGGCAGATCTGACCGACTCGGTCATACCGGTGGGCTGGGACGCATTCGGTCGGTAGCGTCGTCTACCGACCGAATGCGTCCGCCAACCGACGTTCGACGCACCCGGGTCGTGCAGTTGGGACCGCGCCACCACGGGCGCCGCGCGCCAGCGCCGGCGCGATGGTCCGGTGACACGCCCGGCGCCCTCGACGCGCCCGTGCGTCCCGACCGGCGCTGTCGGCGGGGACCGATAAGGTAACCCCCGGTCATCGGGCTGGAGGTCCTCGCGTGTCGGATTCGTTCGTCCACCTGCATGTGCACACCGAGTACTCGATGCTCGACGGGGCGGCCCGCCTCGGCGACCTGTTCGCCGAGGCCAGACGCCTGGACATGCCGGCCCTGGCGATGACTGACCACGGCAACCTCTTCGGCGCCTACGACTTCTACCAGCAGGCCGTCAAGGCCGGCGTCAAGCCGATCATCGGCCTTGAGGCGTATGTGACCCCGAACACCCCCCGGCAGGACCGGGTCCGGGTGCGGTGGGCCGACGGCGGCGAGAACGACGTCTCTGGCGGTGGCGCCTACACCCACATGACGATGCTGGCCGCTGACGCCGAGGGCCTGCACAACCTGTTCCGGCTCGGCTCGCGCGCCAGCCTGGAGGGCTACTACTTCAAGCCCCGAGCCGACCGCGAGCTGCTGCGCCAGTACGGCAAGGGGCTCATCGCCACCACCGGCTGCCCCTCCGGCGAGATCCAGACCTGGCTGCGGATCGGCGACTTCGACAAGGCCTGCGCCTCGGCCGGGGAGTTCGCCGACATCTTCGGCAGGGAGAACTTCTACCTGGAGCTGATGGATCACGGGCTGGACATCGAGACCAGGGTCAGGGCCGACCTGATCCGTCTCGGCAAGCGGCTGAACCTCAAGCCGGTGGCCACCAACGACCTGCACTACACCTTCGCCAAGGACGCCGACGCGCACGAGGTGCTGCTGTGCGTCCAGTCCGGGTCGACAATGGCCGACCCGAAGCGGTTCAAGTTCGACGCCCGTGACTTCTATCTCAAGTCGGCCGCCGAGATGCGGGCGCTGTGGGACGCCGAGGTCCCCGGCGCCTGCGACAACACCCTGGAGATCGCCGAGAAGATCGGCGACTACTCGTCGGTGTTCGCCTCCCGGAACCTCATGCCGCAGTTCCCGGTGCCGGCGGGGGAGACCGAGGAGACGTGGCTGCGCAAGGAGGTGCTGCGCGGGCTGGAGCGCAGGTTCCCCTCGGGCGTCCCGGACGGTCACCGCCGGCAGGCCGAGTACGAGCTGGACGTCATCCTCACGATGGGCTTCCCCGGCTACTTCCTGGTCACCGCGGACCTGGTCGCCTACGCCAAGCGCGAGGGCATCCGGGTCGGGCCGGGTCGTGGCTCGGCCGCCGGTGCCCTCATCGCCTACGCCCTCGGCATCACCGAGCTGGACCCGATCCCGCATGGTCTGCTGTTCGAGCGGTTCCTCAACCCCGAGCGCGTCTCCATGCCCGACATCGACATGGACTTCGACGAGCGTCGACGCGGCGACATGATCCGGTACGCGACCGAGCGCTACGGCGAGGAGCGGGTCGCCCAGATCATCACCTACGGCACGATCAAGGCGAAGGCCGCGATCAAGGACGCCGCGCGGGTGCTCGGTTATCCGTTCGCGATGGGGGACCGGATCACCAAGGCGATGCCGCCGGCGGTGATGGGCAAGGACATCCCGCTCGGGGGGATCTTCAACCCCGACCACCCGCGCTACCCGGAGGCGACCGAGTTCCGCGCCCTCTACGACACCGACGCCGAGGTCGCCAAGATCGTCGACACGGCGAAGGGCCTGGAGGGCCTCAAACGCCAGTGGGGTGTGCACGCCGCCGGCGTCATCCTGTCCCGCGATCCGCTGGTGGACGTGCTGCCGATCCACAAGCGGGAGCAGGACGGCGCGATCATCACCCAGTGGGACATGGGCGCGTGCGAGAACATCGGCCTGCTCAAGATGGACTTCCTGGGCCTGCGCAACCTCACGGTCATGGACGACTGCCTGGAGTCCATCCGGGACAACCGCGGCATCGACCTGGTCCTCGAAGAGCTGGCCCTCGACGACAAGCCCACCTACGAGCTGCTGGCCCGCGGCGACACCCTCGGGGTGTTCCAGCTCGACGGCGGTCCGATGCGGTCGCTGCTGCGATCGATGATCCCGGACAACTTCGAGGACATCTCGGCCGTCCTGGCCCTGTACCGGCCAGGCCCGATGGGCGCCAACGCCCACAACGACTACGCCGACCGTAAGAACGGCCGCAAGCCGGTCGTGCCGATCCACCCCGAGCTGGCCGAGCCGCTGTCGGAGATCCTGGGCGACACCTACGGGTTGATCGTGTACCAGGAGCAGGTCATGGCGATCGCCCAGCAGCTCGCCGGCTACTCGCTCGGCGCCGCCGACCTGCTACGCCGCGCGATGGGCAAGAAGAAGAAGGAGATCCTCGACAAGGAGTACGTGCCGTTCTCGCAGGGCATGCGGGACAACGGCTACTCCGACGCGGCGATCAAGACCCTCTGGGACATTCTGGTCCCGTTCTCGGACTATGCCTTCAACAAGGCCCATACCGCCGGATACGGCCTGGTCTCCTACTGGACGGCGTACCTCAAGGCCAACTACCCGGCCGAGTACATGGCCGCCCTGCTCACCAGCGTCGGCGACGACAAGGACAAGTCCGCCGTCTACCTGGCCGAATGCCGCCGGATGGGCATCAAGGTGCTGCCGCCGGACGTCAACGAGTCCAACGCCCGGTTCGCCGCCGTCGGCGAGGACATCCGCTTCGGGCTCGCCGCGATCCGCAACGTCGGCGGCAACGTCGTCGAGGCGATCCGCCGGTGCCGGCGGGAGAAGGGCGCGTACGTCGACTTCTACGACTACCTGCGCAAGGTCGACGGGGTGGCCTGCAACAAGAAGTCGATGGAGTCGCTCATCAAGGCCGGCGCTTTCGACTCGATGGGACACCCGCGGCGGGCGTTGCTCGACATCCATGCCGACGCCGTCGACTCCTTCATGGACCTCAAGAAGAACGAGGCCGTCGGTCAGTACGACCTGTTCGGCGGCGGGGGTTTCGGCGACGCGGCAGAAGCCGGGCCGGGCGCGGCGATGGTCGTCACCCCGACCATCCCCGCCCACGAGTGGGACAAGACCCAGCTGCTGGCGTTCGAGCGGGAGATGCTCGGCCTGTACGTGTCGGACCACCCGCTGTTGGGTGTGGAGCATGTGCTGTCCGCCGCCGCCGACATGCCCATCGCCGCGCTCAACGAGGAAGGCACGGTGGCGGACGGCGCGGTGGTGGCGCTGGCCGGCATCCTGTCCGGGGTCCAGCGGCGGATCACCAAGCAGGGCCGGGCCTGGGCGTCGGCCAGCCTGGAGGACCTCGGTGGGGCCGTCGAGGTGCTGTTCTTCCCCAACACCTACGAGGTCGTCGGGCAGTACCTCGCCGAGGACGCCATCGTGGTCGTGCGTGGCCGGATCGACCGGCGAGACGATCAGCCCCGGCTGATGGCGATGGACCTGTCAGTGCCGGAGATCACCGCCGCCGACGAGGTGAAGCCGCTGCTGCTCACGCTGCCCGCGCCGCGCTGCACGCCGCCGGTAATAGACCGGTTGGACGAGGTGCTCACCAGCCATCCGGGCAACGCCGAGGTGCATGTGAAGCTGGTGGGGGCCGCCGGGACGACGTTGCTTCGGCTGCGCCCGTACCGGGTGTCGCCGACGACCGCGCTGAAGGGTGACCTCAAGGCGCTGCTCGGCCCCAGCGCGGTAGCCGGCTGACGGGAGCGGCACGGCGGTCGATCTGGCAAGCTGTGGGCTCAGGCTCGCAGACGGGGGAAGCACGCATTGTCCGAACAAGAGACGCCCCCTCGGTCCGGACGCCGGGGGACGTTGCTGCTGGGTCTGGCTGTCGCTGCCGGCGGCTTGCCGTTGGGGCTGCTGTGGTGGCTGCTCGCCCCGACGGTCCCGCTGCGGATGACCGATGACGGCGCGGTCCTGATTGAGGCCCAGCCGGAGCAGTTCATCGCCGCCGACGGATGGTTCGTCCTGCTTGGCCTCAGCTTCGGGGCGCTCGCGGCCGTGGCGGCGTGGACGTTCGGCAGTCGTCGCCGCGGGACCGCGCAGCTGATGGCGGTGACCGTCGGCGCGTTCGCCGCGGGCCTGGTGGCCTGGTGGCTGGGGCGTCAGATCGGTCTGGACGCCTATGAGCGTCTGCTGGACTCGGCGGCGGTGGGCAGCGAGTTCGGCAAGCCCGCCGATCTGCGGTCCGCGGACGCGCGCCTGCTGTGGGGCTTCCTGCCGATGGTGGGCGGTGACGTGCTCGCCCCGGGCCTGGGGGCGGCGGTGGCCTACACGCTGCTCGCCGGCTGGTCCCGCCACGAGACGCTGCGCCCGCACGAGGAGCCCGAGCCGGATCCGCCCTGGCCGGCGGCGGACCCGTCGGTGGCGTCGGGGCCGCACCCCGACCAGGGTTCCGGACACGGCGCCGAGCGCCGCGCCGGCCTCAGGCCCCGGTTGTTCCGCCGCCGTTGAGGTCAGTTCAGCGGGCTGACCGCCCAGTGCGACAACGGTCGCGGCACCGCCCGGACCCGGGCCAGCAGCTGCGTCTCCCGGCGCAGCAGGCCCAACTCCATCCGTAGCCGGGTGGCGGCGTCCGGCGCGGCCAGCAGCCGCTGCCGGTCCGCGACGGTCAGCTCGGCGGTCGCGGCCACCAGGTACGACAGCAGCCGGGCGTCATCGGGCAGCTGTTCGGCCAGCTCCGCCTCCGGCCGCAGCGTCGCGAGGTAGCCACGCAGCGCCGCCAACACCCGGGGCGCCAGCTCGTCGGCGCCGTCCCCGGCCTCGTCGGCGAGGGCCTCGGCGTCGGCCACCAGATAGGGCTTGTCGGTGATCTCCAAGCCGGTGATCTGGAACCGTCGACCGCCGACCGCGACGATGTCAAGACGACCGTCCTCGCGCTCGGTGACCTGCCGCAGCGACGCCACGCAGCCCACCGAGTGCAGCGTCACCGCCGCGCCGGCCCGGGTACCCGCCGCCGGCGCGACCTCCTCGCCCCGGTGGATGGCGATGACGCCGAACTCGCGCGGCGTGCCGTCGGGCAGATCCATGAGATGACGCACCAACGCCCGGTACCGGTCCTCGAAGACGTTCAGCGGCAGCACCAGCCCAGGGAACAGCACCGTGTTCAGCGGGAACAGCGGCAGCGCGACGCTCACCCCGCCAGCCTAGCCGCGCCCCGCCGCGCCGTAGACTGCCTGTGTGCTGACCGGGATTGCGTTGCGCCGTATCGACCTGCGGGGCAGCTCCGCCGACCCCCGGGGCGCCCTGCCCCGCGCCCAGCTCGACGTGTCCGAGGCCGTCGAGCGCATCCGTCCGCTCGTCGAGGCGGTCCATGAGCGCGGTTTCGCCGCGATCGCCGAGGCCACCGAGCGTTTCGACGGTGTCACGATCACCCGCCTGCGTGTGCCTCAGCCCGAGATCGACGCCGCCGGGCGCGCCCTGGAGCCGGCGGTGCGCGCCGCGCTCCTGGAGGCCATCGCGCGGGCCCGACGGGTCCACCGCGACCAGCGCCGCTCCGATCACACCACCCAGGTGGTCCCCGGCGGGACGGTCACCGAGCGGTGGATCCCGGTGCGGCGGGTGGGCCTCTACGTGCCCGGCGGTCTGGCGGTCTACCCGTCGACGGTCGTCATGAACGTCGTTCCGGCCCAGGAGGCCGGCGTCGAGCAGCTCGTCGTGGCGAGCCCACCGCAGGCCGACAACGGCGGTCTGCCCGACGCCCGCGTGCTGGCCGCCTGCTCGCTGCTCGGCGTCACCGAGGTCTACGCCGTCGGCGGCGCCCAGGCCATCGCCATGCTCGGCTACGGCAGCGACGGGGCCGCCGGTCCCGCCGACCGGTGTGAGCCGGTCGATGTCATCACCGGCCCCGGCAACATCTGGGTCACCGCCGCCAAGCGTCTGCTGCGCGGCGTCGTCGGCATCGACGCCGAGGCCGGCCCGACCGAGATCGCGATCCTGGCGGACGACACCGCCGACCCGGCGCACGTCGCCGCCGACCTCATCAGCCAGGCCGAGCACGACCCGTTGGCGGCCAGCGTCCTGGTCACCACCTCCACCGAGCTGGCCGACGCGGTCGACGCCGAGCTGACCAGGCAGGTCCCCGCGACCAAACACGTCGAGCGGATCACCACCGCACTGGCCGGCCCACAGTCGGGAACAGTCCTGGTCGACGACATCGACGCCGGCCTGCGGGTCGTCGACGCCTACGCCGCCGAGCACCTGGAGATCCAGACCAGGCAGGCCCGGTCGGTGGCGATGCGGGTCCGCAACGCCGGCGCCGTCTTCGTCGGCGCGTACGCTCCGGTCTCCCTGGGCGACTACTGCGCCGGCTCCAACCACGTCCTGCCCACCGGGGGGTGCGCCCGACACTCCTCGGGCCTGTCGGTGCAGTCGTTCCTGCGCGGCGTCCACCTCATCGAGTACGACGCCCCGGCGCTCGCCGAGGTCGCCGAGCACGTCGTGAACCTGGCCAACGCCGAGGATCTCCCGGCGCACGGCCAGGCCGTGCGCGTCCGTTTCCCCACCGACGGCTGACCGGCGTGACCACCCTCGGCGACCTGCCGGTCCGGGACGAGCTGCGCGGGCGTTCCCCGTACGGGGCGCCGCAGCTCGACGTGCCGGTGCGGCTGAACACCAACGAGAACTCCCACCCGTTGCCCGACGAGGTCGTCGAGGCCATCGCGACAGCGGTGCGCGCCGAGCTGGCCGGCCTCAACCGGTACCCGGACCGCGACGCGGTCGCGCTGCGCGCCGACCTGGCCGCGTACCTCGGGCACGGCCTCTCCGTCGCGAACGTGTGGGCGGCCAACGGCTCCAACGAGGTCCAGCAGCAGCTGTTGCAGGCGTTCGCCGGACCGGGCCGGACCGCCCTCGGCTTCGTACCCGCCTACTCGATGCATCCGCTGCTCGCGCTGGGCGTCGGGACCACCTGGCTGCCGGGCGTCCGGGGCGACGACTTCGACCTGACGCCCGGGCACGCCGCCGCCCAGGTGCGCGAGCGCCGGCCCGACGTGGTCTTCGTCTGCTCCCCGAACAACCCCACCGGCACGGCGTTGCGGCCCGACACGCTCACCGCGATCCTCGACGCCGCCCCGGGCATGGTCGTCGTCGATGAGGCGTACGCCGAGTTCGCCCGGCCAGGCACGTCCAGCGCTCTGGCCCTGCTGCCCGGACGGCCCCGGTTGGTGGTGACCCGCACGATGAGCAAGGCGTTCGGGTTCGCCGGTGGACGCCTCGGCTACCTGGCCGCCGACCCGGCCGTGGTGGACGCCGTCCAGCTGGTCCGGCTGCCGTACCACCTGTCGGCGCTGACCCAGGCCGCCGCCCGCGCCGCCCTGGCGCACCGTGACGCCCTGCTGGCCGGCGTTGACTCGATCAAGGCTGAGCGGGACCGCATCGTCGTCGCGCTGCGCGAACGGGGCCACATGGTGGCCGACAGCGACGCCAACTTCGTGCTGTTCCACGTCGCCCCCGGCCGCCATGCCGTTGGCCGGGCCGCTCCGGCCGCGGACGACGCGGGTCACGTCGTGTCACCGGCGGACGCCGCTGCGCTGACCGCGTCGGCGACGGACGCCGGCGACCAGGCTGCCGTGTGGCGGGCGTTGCTCGACCGGGGCGTGCTAGTCCGCGACGTCGGCCTGCCCGGCTGGCTGCGGGTCACCGCCGGCACGGCCGCCGAGACCGACGCCTTCCTGACCGCCATCGAGGAGCTGCCATGAGCCGTGCCGCCCGGATCGCACGGGTCACCAAGGAGACCGACGTCGCCGTCGAGCTGGACCTCGACGGCGCCGGCGCCGGCGCGATCAGCACCGGCGTCGGGTTCTTCGACCACATGCTCGACCAGCTGCGTCGGCACGGCGGGTTCGACCTCACCGTCCGCACCGTCGGCGACCTGGAGATCGACGCCCACCACACGATGGAGGACACCGCGATCGCCCTGGGCGAGGCGTTCGGCGCCGCGTTGGGCGACAAGGCGGGCATCCGCCGGTACGGCTCGGCGCTGATCCCGATGGACGAGGTCCTCGTGCGGGCGGCGGTCGACCTGTCCGGCCGCGCCTACGTCGTGCACGACGAGCCGGCGCTCGCCCCCTACATCGGACCGGTCTACCCGACGTCGATGACCCGGCACCTGCTGGAGTCCTTCGGCCACGCCGCGAAGATCACCCTGCATGTGTCGGTGCTGCGCGCCGCCCGTCCCGGCGCCCAGCCGGACGCCCACCACGTCGTCGAGGCGCAGTTCAAGGCGTTGGCCCGGGCGCTGCGGGAGGCGGTCACGCTGGACCCGAGGGTCACCGGGGTCCCGTCGACCAAGGGCGCGCTGTGAGCGCGGCGCTGCCCATCCTGGTGATGGCGCTGGCCGGGGTCCTGGCCGGCGGGGCGTGGTCCCTGCACCGGCAGGGCGCCCCGCGCCGCAGCGTGGCGCTCGTCGCCGGGCTCGCGGCGTTGGCGCTGGCCGGCGGCGTGCTGTGGCTGATCCCCGGGGCGCGCTGATGCGCGTCGTGGTGCTCGACTACGGCTCGGGGAACCTGCGCTCAGCCCAGCGGGCCCTCGAACGCGCCGGCGCGGACACCGTCGTCACCGCCAATCTGGACGCCGCCGCACAGGCCGACGGCCTGGTCGTGCCGGGGGTCGGCGCCTACGCCGCCTGCATGGCCGGCCTCACTGAGCTGGGCGGCGGTCCGGTGATCGCCAATCGGGTCGCCGAGGCTCGTCCGGTGCTGGGCATCTGCGTCGGCATGCAGATCATGTTCGAGCGCGGCGACGAGCACGGCGTCCGCACCGACGGCCTCGGCCTGCTGCCCGGGGCGGTCACCCAACTGCCGACGCGGCGGCTTCCGCACATGGGCTGGAACACCGTCACGGCGCCGGTAGGCGCCGGGATCGGCGAGGGCGAGCGCTGCTACTTCGTCCACTCCTACGCGGCCAGCGACGTGGCGGCGCTGACCGCCGCCGGCGCGCAGGTCGCCACCGCCCGGCACGAAGACGCCGTCTTCGTGGCCGCCGCGCGGCTGGGCGCGTTGACCGTCACCCAGTTCCACCCGGAGAAGTCCGCCGACGCGGGCGCGGCGCTGCTGCGCGCCTGGGTGGGGGGCCTGGGCCGGTGAGCAAGGAACGGGCCCGGCGTCGCGAGGCGCGGCTGGCCGGGCAGGCCACCGCGCGCGAGGACCGTGCCCGTGCCGACGCCCGCCGGCAACGCCGTCGGACGCTGCTGTCCCGACTCGTCCCGCGCCGGCCCGACCGCCGCGTCGGCCGGGTTGACCGGTGGTCCCGGGCCGAGCGGTCCACCGCCGCCGGCCTGACGCTGGCCGCGCTCGGCGTCATCTGGACTCTGATCCACCCGCTGGCGTTGCAGGTGGCGCTGACCCTCGTGCTCCTGCTCGCCGCCCCGGCGATCATCACCGTCGCCCGTCGTCGCCTGTGAGCCACCGCCAGAAACCGGAGCCTGACATGAGCCTGATCCTGCTGCCCGCCGTCGATGTCGCCGACGGCCAGGCCGTCCGCCTCACCCAGGGCGAGGCCGGCACCGAGACCTCCTACGGGCACCCCCGCGACGCCGCCCTGACGTTCCAGGCCGCCGGCGCCCGGTGGCTGCACCTGGTCGACCTGGACGCCGCCTTCGGCCGCGGGACCAACGCCGACCTGCTCGCCGAGGTCATCGGCTCCCTCGACATCAACGTCGAGCTGTCCGGCGGCATCCGCGACGACGAGTCGCTGCGCCGAGCCCTGGCCACCGGCGCCGCCCGGGTGAACCTGGGCACCGCCGCACTGGAGAACCCGCAGTGGTGCGACCGGGTCGTCGGCGAGCACGGCGACCGGATCGCCGTCGGCCTGGACGTGCGCGGGCACACCCTGTCCGCCCGCGGCTGGACCAAGGACGGCGGTGACCTGTTCGAGGTGCTCGAACGCCTCGACAAGGCCGGCTGCGCCCGGTACGTCGTCACCGACGTACGCCGTGACGGCATGCTCAACGGCCCCAACCTGGAGCTGCTGCGCGAGGTATGCGCCGCCACTGACAAACCCGTCGTGGCCAGCGGCGGCGTGTCCAGCCTGGACGACCTGCGCGCCCTCAGCGCCCTCGCCGGCATCGGCGTCGAGGGCGTCATCGCCGGCAAGGCCCTGTACGCGGGCGCGTTCACCGTCGAGCAGGCGCTCGCCGCGCTGGCGGAGTCGGCCGCGTGAGCCTGTCCGTCCGGGTCATCCCGTGCCTGGACGTCGACGCCGGGCGGGTCGTCAAGGGCGTCAACTTCGTCGACCTGCGCGACGCCGGCGACCCGGTCGCGCTGGCCGCCGCCTACGACGCCGCCGGCGCCGACGAGCTGACGTTCCTGGACGTCACCGCCTCCGTCCACGACCGGGGCACGATGCTGGACGTGGTGCGCCGCACCGCCGAGAGCGTCTTCATCCCGCTGACTGTCGGTGGCGGGGTGCGCAGCGTCGCCGATGTGGACACTCTGCTGCGGGCCGGCGCCGACAAGGTCGGCGTCAACACCGCCGCCATCGCCCGCCCCGCGCTCATCGCCGAGATCGCGGGCCGGTTCGGCCGTCAGGTGCTGGTGTTGTCGTTGGACGTGCGGCGCTGTCGGGACACCGCCAGCGGCTTCGAGGTCACCACCCACGGCGGCCGACGCGGAACCGGCCTGGACGCCCTGGAGTGGGCGCAGCAGGCCGCCGAGTTGGGCGCGGGGGAGATTCTGCTCAACTCCATGGACGCCGACGGCACCAAGGCCGGCTTCGACACCGCGCTCATCACGGCCGTCCGGGCGGTCGTCGACATCCCCCTGATCGCCAGCGGCGGCGCGGGTCGCGCGGCGGACTTCCCGCCCGCGGTGGCCGCCGGCGCCGACGCCGTCCTGGCCGCCAGCATCTTCCACTTCGGCGAGGTCAGCATCGGCGAGGTCAAGCAGGTGCTCCGCGACGCCGGTCACCCCGTCCGTTGACGCCCGTCGGCTACCGGGTGCCTGGCTGGCCGTTCGTACACTGCTGACGTGTCGGCCGTCATTCAGTTCAGCGTCCTCGGGCCGGTCGAGGCCGCCGTGGACGGACGCCCGTTGGCGCTCGGTGGCCACAAGCCCCGGGCGTTGCTCGCCGCGCTGGTCGCTGAGCACGGCCGGGTCGTCAGCGTCGACCGGATCGTTGACGCGTTGTGGGACGACCGTCCGCCGCGTTCGGCCCGCGGTCTGATCCAGACGTACGTCGCTGGCCTGCGTCGCGCTTTCGAAACAGCCGGCGCGTCCGGAGTGCTGCGCCGGGAAGGGAACGGGTATCTGGTCGTCGCGGGCGCGGTGGACGCGGCCGGGTTCGTCGAACGGGTGGAGCTGTCGCGGGGGCATCGGGTCGCCGGGCGCCTGGCTGAGGTCGTGGGAGCGCTTCGCGAGGCGTTGGCGATGTGGCGGGGCGCCGCGTACGGGGGGCTGGCCGGTCCGGTCCTCGGTCCGGCTGCCGCGGCGCTCGACGAGGCCCGGCTCTCAGCCCTTGATGAGCGCATCGACGCCGAGCTGGCGTTGGGCCGGCATCAGCAGCTGGTCGGCGAGCTGACCGGTCTGGTCGCCACCTACCCGCTCCGGGAGGGTCTACGGGCCAGCCTCATCCGTGCGTTGGGCCACTGTGGACGACAGGCCGAAGCGCTGGAGGTGTACCGGCGGGGCCGGGCGGCGTTGGTGGAGGAGCTGGGGATCGAGCCCGGCCCGGTGCTGCGCGCGGCCCAGGCGGCGGTCCTCGGCGGCGGTCCGCTGGTGGCCACTGGCCCGGCTCAGCCGGCCGAGACCTCTACGTCGCGCGCCCGCCCGGCGCAGTTGCCGGCGGCGTTGCCCGATTTCGTCGGCCGCGCCGATGAGCTGGCGGCGCTGTCGCGTGCGCTGGCGCCGCCACCGGGGGGCGTGGCCCCGCCGGTGGCGGTGATCACCGGGCGGGGCGGGGCCGGCAAGTCGACGCTCGCGGTGCGGGTGGCGCATCGACTGGCCGGTCATTACCCGGACGGCCAGCTCTACGCGGGGTTGGCGGGAATGAGCGCCCATCCGACGCCGCCGGAGCAGGTGCTGCGTCGGTTTCTGCGTGCCCTCGCCGTGGATGTCGTTGGCGACGGCATCGACGACCTCGCGACCGCGTTCCGCAGCGCGGTCGCTGACCGGCGGCTGCTGGTCGTGCTGGATGACGCTCAGGGCGCCACGCAGGTGACACCCCTGCTGCCGGGGGCGGCGGCCTGCGGGGTTCTGATCACCTCCCGTGCGCGGCTCGGGGCTCTGCCCGCCAACCGTGTGGATCTTGACGTGCTGCCGGCCGACGACGCCCGGCGACTGTTGGCAGCGATCACCGGCGATGACAGGGTCCACGACGAGCCCACCGCGGCCAGCGCCATCGTGGCCGCCTGCGGCGCCCTGCCGTTGGCGTTGCGGATCGCTGGCGCGCGGCTGGCGAGCCGGCCCCACTGGCCGGCTTCGAGGCTGGCGGCCAGGCTGGCCGACTCCCGGCTCGTCCTCGATGAGCTGGAGCTGGGCGACGAGCAGGTGCGGGTGAGCGTCTGGCTCAGCTACCGGGGGCTGGGCCCCGCCGCGGCCCGGTTGTTGCGGTTGCTCGGCCTCCTTGGAGCGCCGGACGTGGCGCACTGGGTCGCCGCGCCGCTACTCGGCGTCGATGAACAGATCGCCGAGGACGCTCTCGAGGAACTGATCGAGGCGCGGCTGGTCGATGTCGCGTCCGGCGTCGGTGGCGCCGCGATGCGGTGCCAACTGCACGGCCTGGTGCTGGCGTTCGCCGCCGAGCGGGCCAGAGCCGAGGCCGGCGACGGGCACGCGGACTCGGCGGCCGTGCGGCGCCTGGCGGAGGCGTGGCTGTGGCTGGTGACCAGGATCGGCGCGTCCAGACCCCAGGCGACGGTGGCCGTCCACCGCCGCCTTGGCCCGACGCCGGCGCCCCTCGACCCGACCTTGGTCGAGCTGGCGCTGGCCGACCCGAACCGCTGGCTCGACGCCGAACGCGCCGGCCTGGTGGCCACTGTGGAGCGGGCCGCCGAGCACGGCGCCCATGCCGCCGCCTGCGACCTGGCATCTGAGCTGACCGCCTCGGTCCTGGTCACCGGGAACCATTTCGAGATCTGGGACCGCACCCACGCCGCGGCGTTGGCGGCGGCGGTTCGTGCCGGCGACCAGATCGCCGAAGCTGTGCTGCTCGCCGGGCTGAGCCGACTGCGTTGCGAGCAGGACCGGTTCGACGAGGCGTTCGGGCATGCCCAGCGGGCCCTGACGTTGTTCGAGGGCGCCGGCGACACCCAGGCGGTCGCCGCGCTGCTCGCGCACGTGGGCAGCATCTGCCGCGAACGGGGCCGGTTGCCGGAGGCGGCCGACCGGCTCCAGGCAGCCCTGCGGACGGCCAGGGACCTGGGCGACGTCCCGGCGGTCAGTTACGCCGTCCGGCTGCTTGGCGCCGTCGAGCTGGAGGCCGGCGACATCTCGGCCGCCGAAGCGCATCTGAACGAGGCGTTGGCGCTGTACCGGGCGGCCGGCAACGCCCACGGCGAGGCGACGGCGTTGCGGTCGCTCGGCCTGTGCCGCCGCGCCGCCGGCGACCTGGACGGAGCGGTCAGGCTGTTCGAGCGTGCCCGGCTGGCGTTCGACGCCCTCGGCGACGAGCTGATGGTGGCGTACTCGGAACGGGCGCTGGCGAAGACCTGGATTCGGCAGGGCCGGCTGGATCCGGCGGCCGCGCGGTTGCCGGAGGTCCTGCGGACCTGCCGCCGGCTGCGCGACAGGTGGGGCGAGGCGATGACCCTGCGGGTGCTGGGGGAGTTGGCGGTGGCCCGTGCCGAATGGACAGCGGCCCGGGACATCCTGGGCGAGTCGATCGCGGTCTGGACCGAGATCGGAGCAGACTCCGGGCGGGCCCGGAGTCTGCTCACCCTGGCGCAGGCGTTGTCCGGCGGCGGCGACCACGCGCGCGCCGCGTCGGTTCACGACGAGGCGCGCGCGTTGCTGGTCCGGTGCGGCTGCGGCAGGTCCGTCTAGTCGGCTGCGATCGCGCTATCCGGCTGTCGTCACGCGGCCAGCGGCGCCTCGATGTTGTTGTCCTCGACGTCGCTGTCGGGGTATTGGTGGCCATTGGTGTTGACGCTCTCCACCCACAGGCTCAGGGTTCCGGTCGGCTTCCCAGCCGAGGTGAACCCCAGGGTGTGCCGCATCGATGCGCCTGGGGCCACTGCCGGGAAGACGCAGCGCGCGGTGGCCTCGTCGGGGTCGCCCGTCGGTTTGTTCTCGCACTGCTCCCAGCCGTTGGCGCCGACCAATGTCCCAGTGCCCATCACCAGCAGCCCGGTGTGACCGACCGCGAACCGGCCCCGGTTGTGGATGTCGACAGTCACCGTGGTGGTCCAGCCGCCGCCTGGCTTGGGCGTCACCTGTGGCCGTCCAGCGGTGACGGCCAGGTCCGTCACCTTGGGGTTGGGTCCGAACGCCGTCGGGCCGTCGGTCTGGCGGAACTTGCCCTCGCGCATTCCGAACGTGCGCCACTGGTGCTGCGGCGAGTCCTGGGCCTGGGTGCAGCAGGGTCGGTAGTCGCCGACGTCGACCTGGACGTCGCCGGCCTCGCCCGGCTTGATCGACCAGATCTTCATGATGTCCCTGCCCTCGACTCCGGCGCCCGTGTGGGCCAGCCGACCCAAGGTGATGATCTTGCCGCTGGCGTTGCGGTCGAACACGAGCACCTGACGGTCCTCCCACTGCGGGTTGCAGCTCACCTGGACGACGGTTTCCTTCGCGCCGTCATGGTCGATGTCGGTGTGCAGCACCGCGCCGACCAGGCGCACGAGGTCAGCCTTGCCCTTGCTGAACTTGACCGGCCCAGATGCGCAGAACTCCGCGTCCTCGACCGGCCACGCCGGGATCGTCAATGTCGCCTCCCGGAGCGTGGCCAGGGGGATCAGACCATCGGGGGCCGAGGCCTCGGCGCCGCTGGCGGCTCGGGGCGCCGTGCCGGCCGCTACGGATTCCGTACCGCCGGCGACGCCGAGCGCCACCATCAGCGCCGTTGCCGGCAGAGCGACCAATCCGTAGCTACGGAAAGCGAACATGGTGTTCTCCTCATCGGATCCTGCCGGGCCGCGATCGAGCCCCGCTGACAGCCACCACCTTCCCCGCCGTCGCTGTAACGTCGCTTCAGGGATTCTTCAACTGCCCGCTGCCATGATCGACGCCTTCGTTCCCGACGCCTGGCGCCGCTCAGCCGTCGCTGATTCGGCCTGTCCCAGCAGATTGACCCCGTCCTACGCTTGCGGCGACTGCGGCCGCGTACGCCGGCTGCCAGGGGCGAAGCACGCCGACCGAAACGCCTGGAGGAGTTCGTCATGACCCCGCAAACCCTGTGCTACGAGCCCGGCAGCGCGCTCATCGATGTTTACCACGGATCGGGTGACGGCGGACCGGCCCCGACTGTGCTGCTCTGGCACGGCAGCGGCCCGAGCGAACGCCGGGCGCTGGCCCCGCTGGCCGCTGCCGCCGCCGCGGCGGGCCTGACCGTGTTCGTGCCGGACTGGCGCTCCACCGATCCCGATGGCGGCTGGTCGCTCCTGGCCGCCTCGATCGACTTCGTCCGTAGTCGGGGCGCCCAGTTTGGCGGTGACCCGGGCGGATTCGTCCTGGCCGGTTGGTCGCTGGGCGCTCGCGCGGCGGTGGCCACGCTCACCCGACCGGACGCTGCCGGCGGCTGGGCACCGGCCGTCGACATCGGGTGGCGACCGGAGCAACTGGGCGACTGGCAGCCGTCCGCCGTGGTGGGGCTGGCCGGCAGTTTCCCCCAGCCACAGCGGGTCGCAGAGCTGGTGGACGCCCCGACGCCGCTGTGGTTGGCGCACGGGGTCGCCGACCAGATCGTGCCCGTCGACGATTCCCGTCAGCTGCGGGACGTGCTGTCACGGCGTGGCTGGTCGGTCCGCCTGGACGAGCTGGACGTCGACCACGCCGGGATCGTCATGGCCGGGTTCGACGAGTCCGCCGACGTCTGCGTGCCGGCGACCGATCCGGTGGTCCTCGACGCCGGGGCGGTGGTCGTCGCCGCGCTCGCCGTCGCCGCCGGGCTGGCGGGCCACGGTGGTGGCGACCGTGAACAGGGGGATGAACCGGTGCGCCAGGGGGCCGATCGCCGCCGCGTACAGCAGCGTTCCGACGCCGACTGATCCGCCCAGCAGCCAGCCGATACCCAGGACGACCAGCTCCAGCGCGGTGCGGGCCCGGCGGATCGTCCAGCCTGGCCGCCGGGCCACGATTCCGGTCATGAGGCCGTCGCGCGGCCCAGGGCCGAGCCGGGCGCCGATGTAGAGCCCGGTCGCCACCCCGTTGAGCAGGACGCCGCCGACGAGAAACGTCGCCCGGAGCAGCAGACCGTCCGGTGTGGGCAGCAACCGCAGCACCGCGTCGACGGCGAGTCCGATGACGATGACGTTGCTGACGGTCCCGATTCCGGGGCGTTGGCGCAACGGGATCCAGAGCATGAGCACGAGCACGCCGGTGGCGATGGTCACCTGTCCGATGCTCAGGACGGTGCGGTTGGCCACGCCCTGGTGGAACACGTCCCACGGGTTGAGCCCCAGATTCGCCTCGATCATCAACGCCATGCTCAGTCCGTACAGGGTCAGGCCGAGTTGAAGCTGGATGAGCCGCCGCGCCGGCCGGTCGCCCAGCGCTGAAGCCACTGCATTGCCCAACGCCCTCATGCATGCCACTCTGAAGGCCAATCTGTCGCGGCGCGAGAGCCAATTAAGGGGTGGTGGCCTTGACCAGCGCGATGCGGGGTACCCAACTGGCCCGACTGCTCGGCCAGTGGCATGCGCTCCCGGGCCGTCGCCGGAGCCCGGACTACGCGGCCCTGGCGGGCGCGGTCCGCGGCCTGCTCTCCGACGGCCGCCTCGCCCTGGGCGTGCGGCTGCCCGCCGAACGCGAGCTGGCCGAGTCTCTCGCCGTCAGCCGGACCACCGTCTCGGCGGCCTACCGGCGCCTGCGCGACAGCGGGCACCTCACCAGCCGGCGCGGCGCCGGCAGCTGGACCACCCTGCCCGCTGGACACCGCGTCGCCAGCTCCGGGCTGTGGACCCCCGCCGACGACCTGAACCTCATCGACCTGGGCTGCGCCGCACTGGCCGCCCCGCCGCAGCTGCCCGACGTCGTCCGCGCCGCCGCCGATGACCTGCCCCGGTACCTGGGCGGGGCCGGGTACCACCCGGTCGGCATCGGCGAGCTGCGCGAGGCGGTCGCCGCCGGCTACGACGCCCGCGGCCTGCCCACCCACCCTGACCAGATCATGATCACCAACGGGACGCAGCACGCCCTCGACCTGGTCCTGCGGCTGCTCGTCCCCGCCGGCGCCGGCGTCCTGGTTGAGTCGCCGACCTACCCGAACGCGCTGGCCGCCCTCGCGGCGCGGCGGGCCCGGATCGCCACCCACGGCGTCGATGCCGGCGGCTGGGACGACGAACTGCTGCTCGGCAGCCTGCGCCAGGGCCGCCCGAGCCTGGCGTACGTCATCCCCGAGTTCCAGAACCCCACCGGGCAGCTCATGTCGGCGGACCTGCGCGAGCGCCTCGTCGTCGCCGCCCAGGCTGTCGGCACCGACCTGGTCGTCGACGAGTCCTTTGCCGACCTGGCCCTGGACGGCGGCCCGATGCCGCCGCCGGTGGCGGTCTTCGACCGCCGTTCCCGGGTGGTGTCCATCGGCGGGATGAGCAAGCCGTACTGGGGCGGGCTGCGGATCGGCTGGGTGCGCGCGTCGGCCCCGTTGGTGCAGCGACTGGCGGCGCTGCGGGTCGGCGTCGACATGGCCAGCCCAGTGCTGGAACAGCTTGTCGCGGTGCGGCTGCTGGCGCAGGCCGACGTCATCGTCGGCGCCCGACGACGGGAGCTGACCGCCCGCCGGGACGCCCTCGCGGCCGCGCTGCGTCAGTGCCTGCCGGAGTGGTCGTTCGCCATGCCGGCCGGTGGGGTCACTTTGTGGGCGGAGCTGGACGGCCCGATCTCCAGCGCCCTGGCCCGGGCCGCCGAACGGCTCGGCGTGCGACTGGCGCCCGGACCCCGGTTCGGCCTCGACGGGACCCTGGAGCGGTTCCTGCGCCTGCCGTTCACCCTGGCCCCGGCGGAGCTTGAGGAGGCAGTGCGCCGGATCGCCGCCGCCCGTTACGACCTCGACTACGTCACCGAGCCGCGCTGGGCCACCCCGCAGGTGATCGCGTGAGTCAGATGCCGAGATTGGCCCGGCGCAGCCGTTCGGTCTGTTCCGCCGGCCCGTCCAGCTCCACCAGCGCCGCCCGCTGCCGGCCGACCAGGACCAGCAACAGCTCCGGCGGGGCCCCCACCACCCGGACCTTGGGCCCGCCGGCGCCGGCGCGGGTCTGCCCCCAGCCGGGCGCGTCGAGCAGCACCGCCGCCGGATAGGAGCGCAGCACGATCCGCGCCAGGCTCCGGACCTCGGCCCAGATCGCGGCCAGATACGCCGTCGGCAGTTCCCGGGGCCGCCAGTCGGGCTGCGCCCGCAGCACGTCCTCGTGGTGGACGAACATCTCCAACCCGTTGGCCACCGGGTCGATGAGCGGGTTACTGACCGGACTCCACCACGGTGGCTGCCGCACCAGGTCCACCAACTGCGGGTAGGGCGTGCGGGCCCGCGCGGCGCGCACCCGATCGCCGTGCCTGCGCAGCGCCGGGATGACCAGCCCGATCGCCGCGTCCGGGCGGCGCTCGCGCACCACGAGGTGGGCCGCCAGGTCGCGGGTGGTCCAGCCCTTGCACAAGGTCGGCGCGTCCGGGCCGGTCCTGTCGAGCAGGTCAGCCAGGGTCTGCCGCTCAGCGCGCGCGTACCGCTTCATGGCGCTGATCGTAAGGGAGCGGACCAGGCGGCGTCCGGGTTGTGATGTCGGCCACTGGCGCCCCGCCTGCCGCCGGCAACCTCGGTCGGCCAGTATAGGGCGATCGCCCGTCGCCAGGGCGGACATCGACCAGGGGCGACGCGCCCCGCCGGGCTCAGGAGGATCGTGGCAGCCAAGACCAGCCGGGACGTCGTCGTCAAGGGCCTGAAAGTGCTGTGGGTCGGCATCAAGGAACAGCCCCGGCTGTTCGCCATCGGGGTCAGTGGCAGCGTCCTGTACGGGCTCATGGTGATCGGCGGCGCGTACGTCGTCGGGCACATCGTCGGCGAGATCGTCGTGCCGTCGGTGCGGGCCGGGCGGATCGACGCTGTGGCTCTCGCGCTGGCCGCCGCCGCGCTGCTGACTATCAGCCTGCTGCGGATCGCCGCGGTGTTCGGGCGCCGGCTCGGGGCGGGTTACATGCAATACCAGCTCCAGGCCTCCTACCGGCGGCGGGTCACCCGGCGCTACCTCCAGCTGCCGCTGGCCTGGCACCACCGGCACCCCACCGGGACGCTGTTGTCGAACGCCAACTCCGACGTCGAGGCGACGTGGTTCCCGGTCGCGCCGTTGCCGTTCGCGGTCGGCACCCTGGTCATGCTGGTCGTCTCGATCTGCTCCCTGTTCTTCACCGACTGGGTGCTGGCGATGGTGGGTCTGGGCATCTTCCCGGCCCTGTTCGCGCTCAACGTCGTCTACTCCCGTCGGATGGCGCCCCGCCAGGCGCGGGCCCAGCAGCTGCGCGGCGAGGTCAGCGACATCGCCCACGAGAGCTTCGACGGCGCGCTGGTCGTCAAGACCATGGGACGCGAGGAGGCCGAGACCCGCCGGTTCGCCGTCCGGGTCGACGAGATGCGCGACGCGCTCATCTCGGTGGGCCGGCTGCGCGGCCTGTTCGACCCGCTCCTGGAGTCGCTGCCGAGCCTGGGCACCCTGACTGTCCTCCTGGTCGGGTCGTGGCGGCTCAGCCAGGGCGTCATCGACGTCGGGGACCTGGTCAGCGTCACGTTCCTGTTCACCGTGCTCGCGTTCCCGGTCCGGGCGATCGGCTGGGTGCTCGGCGAGCTTCCCCGCAGCGTCGCCGGCTGGGACCGGGTGCAGCTGGTGCTCAACGCCACCGGCGAGATGGCCTACGGCGACCGTGACGCCGTCGGCGAGGCGGCGGCGTCGCTGGACTTCGCCGACGTGACCTTCGCCTACGAGGCCGGCCAGCCGGTGCTGCGCGAGGTCACCTTCACCGTCCCGGCCGGGCGGACCGTGGCCCTGGTCGGCCCGACCGGGTCCGGCAAGTCGACGATCGCCTCGCTCGCCGCCCGGCTGGTCGATCCGACCGCCGGCGTCGTCAGCGTCGACGACCTTGACGTGCGTCGGTTGACCGCGGCGTCGTTGGCCGCCACCATCGCGCTGGTGCCGCAGGTGCCGTTCGTCTTCGACGACACCGTGCGGGCCAACATCGCCCTCGACCGTCCGGGCGCCGACGACGCCACCGTCCGGGACGCGTTGGGCCTGGCCCAGGCGCTGCCGTTCGTCGACCGGCTTCCCGAGGGCCTGGACACCAGGGTCGGCGAGCGCGGCGCCTCGCTGTCGGGCGGGCAGCGCCAACGCCTCACGCTGGCCCGGGCGTTGGCCGGGCGGCCCCGGTTGCTGGTCCTCGACGACGCCACCAGCGCCGTCGACCCCCGCGTCGAGGCGGCGATCCTGGCCGGGCTGCGTCGGGCCGACTCCGGCACGTCGATCCTGGTCGTCGCCTACCGACGGGCCACCATCGCGCTGGCCGACGAGGTCGTCTACCTGGAGGAGGGCCGGGTCGTCGGCCGCGGCACGCACGAGGCGCTGCTGGCCAGCGTCCCCGGCTACACGGCGCTGGTGACCGCCTACGAACAGGCGGACGCCGAGCGCGAGCACGCGCACCTCTACGACGAGGACGCCGACGCGGCGACCGTGGGCGGGCAGCAGTGAGCGACAGTCAAGAGAGCGCCTGGCAGACGCTGCGCAGGGGCCTGTCCCTGTCCCCGGAGTTGAGGGTCGGCCTGGCCGGCACGCTGGCCCTGGCCGTCGTGTCGATGATCGGCCGGGCGGCGGTGCCGGTGTCGGTGCAGAAGGCCATCGACGATGGGATCAACGCCCCCGGTGGCCCGGACCTCGGCGTGGTGGCTGTCGTCGTCGCGGCGACGGCGGCGGCGCTCGCGGTGACCACGGCCGCCGGTTATCTCATGATGCGGCGGCTGTTCACCGTCAGCGAGACCGCGCTGGCGAACATCCGCACCCACACGTTCCGGCACATCCACGACCTGTCCATGCTGCACCAGCAGACCCAACGGCGCGGCTCGCTGGTGTCCCGGGTGACCAGCGACGTGGACCAGATCACCCAGTTCCTTCAGTGGGGCGGGGTCATCCTGCTCATCAGCGTCGGCCAGATCGTTGTCACGTCGATCATCATGCCGATCTACTCGTGGCAGCTGACGCTGGTGGTGTTCGGGGCGTTCATCCCCGCGTTCATCGTCATCCGGGCGTTCCAACGCCGGCTGGCCGCCGCGTACGGGCTGGTCCGCGAACGGGTCGGCGCGGTGCTGGCGTCGGTGTCCGAGAGCGTGGTCGGCGCGGCTGTCATCCGGGCCTACGGCGTCTCCGGGCGTACCGCGACCCGTTTGGACACGGCGATCGAGACTCACCAGCAGGCGCAGCGGAAGGCGCTGCGCACCAGCGTCGTCGGCTTCTCCACCGGCGAGGTCGCCGCCGGGCTGGCCATGGCCGCGGTGGTGGTGCTCGGGGTCAAGCTGGGCGTGGACGGGCAGATCAGGGTCGGCGAGCTGACCGCGTTCCTGTTCCTGGTGTCGATGTTCATCATGCCGGTGCAGATCGCCACCGAGGTGCTCAACGAGGCCCAGAACGCCATCGCCGGCTGGCGTCGGGTGCTCGACATCCTCGACACCTCCCCCGATGTGGCCGATCCGGGCGTCAGCGGCCTCGTCCTTCCGCCGGGACCGCTGGACGTGCGCTTCGCCGCGGTGTCGTTCGCGTACAGCGCCGACGGACCGACCGTCCTGCACGAGGTCGACCTGGACATCGCGGCCAAGACCCGGGTGGCGGTGGTGGGGGAGACCGGCAGCGGCAAGACCACCTTCGCCAAGCTGCTCACCCGGCTCATGGACCCGGTCAGCGGGCAGGTGCTGTTGTCGGGCACACCGCTCGGTCGGGTGCGGTTCTCCTCGCTGCGCTCGCGGGTGGTGATGGTCCCGCAGGACGGGTTCCTGTTCGACGCGTCGGTCGCCGAGAACGTCCGCTTCGGACGATCGGACCTTGACGACGCGGCGATGGGCGCGGCCTTCACCGAGCTGGGCCTGGCCGACTGGGTGGCGGGGCTGCCCGAGGGCGCCGACACCCGGGTCGGCGAGCGCGGCGAGGCTTTGAGCGTCGGCGAGCGTCAGCTGGTGGCCCTGGCCAGGGCGTACGTGGCCGACCCGGACCTGCTGGTGCTGGACGAGGCGACCAGCGCGGTGGATCCGGCGACCGAGGTGCGGCTTTCGCGCACCCTGGACGCGGTGACCCGTGGCCGTACGACGGTGGTGATCGCGCACCGGCTGTCAACGGCGCAGACCGCCGATGAGGTGATCGTGTTCGACGCCGGTCGGGTGGTCCAACGCGGTCCGCACGAGTCGTTGCTCGCCGATCCCGGGTCCATCTACGGTCGGCTCTTCGCGTCCTGGTTGGAGCAGACCCGCTGAACTGGGCGGCGCCGGGGCGCGGGCCGGTGATCCGACCGACGCCCCGACGCTGTCAGCGTGAGTAGAACTCGACGATGAGCTGCTCGTCGCAGTGGACGGGAATCTCCCGACGCTCCGGCAGCCGCAGGATCGTGACCGTCAGGTCGGCCAGCGCCACCGACAGGTATGGCGCGGTGGGGCCGTCGACGTGGGCGCCGGCCGCGGCCACCTGGAACGGCGCCGTGGCGCGGCTGCGTTCGCGGACTCCGACGACCTGGCCGGGCCGTAGCCGGTACGAGGGTCGGTCGACCTTGGCGCCGTCCACGGTGATGTGTCCGTGGCCGACCATCTGACGGGCCTGGTAGATGGTGCGGGCCAGTCCGGATCGCAGGACGACGGCGTCGAGGCGCCGTTCCAGGAGGGTGACGAGCGTCTCGCCGGTCTTGCCGGGAGCGCGGACGGCGTCGGTGAAGGTTCGGCGCAGTTGCCCCTCGCTGACGTTGTACTGGTGTCGCAGCCGTTGCTTCTCCAACAGGCGCACCTGGTAGTCGGAGGGCTTCTTGCGACTGCGGCCGTGGACGCCGGGCGGGTAGGGCCGCTTCTCGAAGTACTTGACGCACTTGCGGGTGAGCGGGATGCCGAGCGCCCGGGACAGTCGGGCCTTGGGTCGGGGCGTGTTCATCGGTGCGTCTCCATCGCAGGCCGGCGGCGACCAGCGGTCGCCAGCTTTTCAGGCATAGGTTAGGCTTGCCTTAGTCAGGCTACCCTAACGTCCGCGGCATGCTAGCCATCGCCCGGCCCAGAAACGGAGCAGCCCATGTGGCCCCACCCCGCTGCTGTCGCCCGCGCGCTCGCCGCGGCGACCCGCCCGGCCAGCCTCTACCTGGCCTGCCGGCCCAGTCCCCAGCTGACCCGCTACATCTGCGACCCGCACGGCACTGTGCTGCTGCTCGCCAGGGATGACAGTCCCGCCGCCCACGCCCTGCGCCCGACGCCCGGCGAGGACGATGTCGCTGCCGTGTTGGAGATCGTCGACGATCCGGATCAGCCCGATCTGCCGTCGCTCGGCCGGGTCTGGCTCAGCGGCTGGGTCGCCCCGTTGTCCGGAGTGGGCGCCCGGGCCGCCGCGCTCGACTTCGCCGCCGTCCATCCGCTCAGCGACCTGCTCGATGTCGGGCGGGGCGTCACGCTCTACCGCCTTGAGCTGGCCGAGGTCCGTCTCGAACGCGGCGACCGGTCCGTCGACATCGTCCCCGAGGACTTCGCCGCCGCGGCGCCAGCCTGCCCCGGCCAGCTCGCCCGCCTGCGCGCCCGGATCGCCCCCGACTCCGCGCCCCCGACCCCGACGCCCCGCCTCATCTGAGCCGGGTCCGCGCTCAGTCGGCGGCGGGAGCGGGCACGTCGAGGTCGTCGGTGAGGTACCGCTGGATGGTGGGGCCGACGGCGGCGGCGATCACCGATGGGTCGGCGCTGGCCAGGGGCTCGAAGCGGAGCAGGTAACGGGTCATCACCAGCCCCGCCAGTTGGGAAGCGACCAACGCTGCTCGCAGCTCGGATTGCGGATCGTCGGTGATGCCCAGCTGCGCGAAGACCCGCCGCAGCACCTGTGTCACCAGGAATTCCCGTAGCAGGCGGGCCGACCATTCGCTGCTCATCGCCGAGCGCAGCAGCGCGGCGCCGGCGGCGCCGGCGGGGGAGTCCCACACTGACAGCGCCAGCGCCACCAGTCGTCGACCGGCGCCATCGATGCCGCCAGCCACCGCCGCGGGGATCAGCTCCGCCGGGTTGATCGGCAGGTCGAGAGTGGCCAGAAAGAGCTGGTCCTTGGTGCCGAAGTAGTGATGGACCAGAGCTGGGTCCACGCCCGCCTCCGCGGCGATCCCGCGGATCGATGCCCGGTCGTAGCCCCGTCCGGCGAACGCCGTCCGGGCCGCGGTCAGGATCGCGCCCCGGGTGTCAGGGCTGCCGGATCGTCGTCCGGTGCGTCGCCTCATCCGGGCCTCCCGCCGGTCGTGATCAGTCGGTGCGACGGCGGAGGGTCGCCGCCGCCAGGGCCAGCGCCACCACGACGCCGGCGGCCACCACCGCAACGTCCCGCCACATCGTCGCCGTGGGCGTGGCGTGCGCGCCGACCTCGCCCAGCGCCTCGACCGCGTACGACAACGGCAGCGCGTCGCTTACCACCTGTAGCCAGCCGACCATCTGGTCGCGCGGCACGAACAGCCCACACAGCAGGAACTGCGGGATGACCACCACCGGCATGAACTGCACCGCCTGGAACTCGGTGCGGGCGAAGGCGCTGCAGAACAGCCCCAGCGCCACCCCGAGCACGGCGTTGACGACCGCGATGAGCACCACCAGCCACGCCGGCCCGGCGGTGTCGAGATCAAGAAGCCAGTAGGCGATGGCTGAGGCGATCGTCGCCTGGACGGCCGCCGCCAGGCCGAACGCCGCTCCGTAGGCGAACAGCAGGTCGAGCTTGCCCAACGGGGTGGTGAGCAGACGTTCCAACGTGCCGGTGGTGCGTTCGCGCAGCATGGCGATGCTGGTCACCAGGAACATGATCGTGAACGGGAAGATGCCGAGCATGATCAGCGCCACCCGGTCGAAGGTGGCCTCGGCGTGGTCGAACATGAAGTACAGCAGGGTGAGCAGCAGCGTAGGCACGCCGACGAGCAGTCCGATGGTGCGCCGGTCGTGGCTGAGCTGGCGCAGCACCCGGGCGGTGGTGGCGATGAGGAGCCGGGCCGACATCACTGCGCTCCTTCGTCGGTGGCGGTGGCGGTGGCGGGGCTGGTGGCTGTGGCGGCGCGTTGGATAAGGCGCAGGAACGCCCCGTCCAGGTCGTCGGCGCCGGCTGAGGCCAGGACCCCGGACGGAGTGTCGTCGGCGATGAGGTGGCCATCGCGGATGAGCAGCAGCCGTTCGCATCGGCCGGCCTCGTCCATGACGTGGCTGGATACCAGGACGGTGGCCCCGCCGCTGGCCAGCGCGTGGAACTGCTGCCACAGCTCCTCACGCAGCACCGGGTCCTGGCCGACGGTGGGCTCGTCGAGCACCAGGAGCCGGGGGCGTCCGATGACGGCGCAGGCCAGCGAGGCCCGGCTGCGCTGCCCGCCGGAAAGGTTCCCGACGAGCTGGCCGGCGGCGACGGCCAGGCCGACGTCACGCACCACCCGGTCGGCTTCGGCGGCGTCCTGGCCGACGAGCGTGGCGAAGTAGCGGGCGTTCTCGCGGACGGTGAGGTCGGCGTAGACGCTGGGCGCCTGGGTGAGGTAGCCGACCTGGGACCGTAACGGAGCGCTCCCGGCTGGCTGACCGAGGATCCGGACGCTGCCTGAGCGGATCTTCTGGACGCCGACCATGGCGCGCATGAGGGTCGTCTTGCCGCTGCCGCTGGGCCCGAGCAGGCCGGTGACGCTGCCGGCCGCCACGGCGCAGCTGATGCCGTGCAGGACGGTGCGCCGCCCCCGGTCGACGACCAGGTCGTCGACGACGATCGCGTTCTCCATCGCGCCTCCACTTCCGACTGAGCCGGCGAAGCCGGCAATTCACCACCCGATGAAATCAACGCTAGTCAGGCCTACGCGCCGCCGTCGCCCCGGTAGTGGAAAATCACCGCTGTGGCCGACACCGAGAACCGACCCACACCGCCCGAGCCCAGCCCGCAGCCGCCGTCCGCCGCGCTCGACCCGCGGATCGCCGCGCAGCTGACCCGCGGCCCTGACGGGCTGGTGGCCGCCGTCGTCCGCCAACACGACACCGGCGAAGTGCTCATGCTGGCCTGGATGGACGACGAGGCGCTGCGCCGTACCCTCACCACCGGCCTGGCCACCTACTGGTCGCGCAGCCGGGGCGAGTACTGGGTCAAAGGCAACACCTCCGGTCATTACCAGCACGTCAAGTCGGTCGCGCTGGACTGCGACGGCGACGCGCTGCTCGTCAGCGTCGACCAGGTCGGCCCGGCCTGCCACACTGGCGCGCGAAGCTGCTTCGCCACCGAGCTGCCCACTACGGTCGGGCGCCGACCCTCGCCGACGAACGGAGCCCCCCGATGACCACCGGCGCCACCCTCCCGGACCTCACCGGGTTCCGGGCCCAGGCCAGGGACCGCCGGGTCGTTCCGGTCATCCGGCGGCTGCTGGCCGACGGCGAGACCCCGATCGGCATCTACCGCAAGCTGGCCGGCGGGCCCGGCACCTTCCTGCTGGAGTCAGCCGAACAGGGCGCTGGCGCCGCGTGGTCCCGCTACTCGTTCATCGGCGTGCGCAGCGCCGCCACGCTCACCGAACGCGAAGGGCAGGCCGCCTGGCTCGGCGAGCCGCCCGCCGGCCTGCCCGCCGGCGGCGATCCGCTGACGGCCCTGCGCGAATGCGTCGCCGCGCTCGCCTCGCCCGAGGACCCCGAAGGACACCTCCCGCCGCTCACCGGCGGCATGGTCGGCTACCTGTCCTACGACACCGTGCGCCGCTTCGAACGCCTGCCCGAGCTGGCCGTCGACGAGCTGGCCGTCCCCGAGCTGGGCATGATGCTCGCCACCGACCTCGTCGCGCTCGACCACTACACCGGCGCCGCCATCCTCATCGCCAACGCGGTCCTGGCCCCTGACGCCGACGACGCCGCCACCGCCGCCGCGTACCACCAGGCCGTCGGCCGGCTCGACGCGATGACCGGGGCGTTGTCGCGGCCGACGCCGCCGCTGGTGTCATCGGTCCCCGGCGGCGGCGCCGACCCGTTCGCCGGGGTCGTCAGCCGCACCCCGGCCGGCGAGTACCCGAAGGCCGTCGAGGCGGCGAAGGAGGCGATCCGGGCCGGTGAGTGCTTCCAGATCGTCGTCGCGCAACGGTTCAGCCGGCCCACCGAGGCCGACCCGCTCGACGTGTACCGGGTCCTGCGGGCCACCAATCCCAGCCCCTACATGTACCTGCTGCGCTTCGACGACTTCGACATCGTCGGCTCGTCGCCGGAGGCGCATGTCAAGGTCAGCGTCGACGGCGGGCGGCGGCAGGCGATGCTGCACCCCATCGCCGGCTCCCGGCCGCGCGGGGACACTCCGCGCGCGGACGCGGCGCTCGCCGCCGAGCTGCTCGCGGACCCGAAGGAACGGGCCGAGCACGTCATGCTCGTCGACCTGGGACGCAATGACCTGGGCCGGGTCTGCGAGCCGGGCAGCGTCGACGTGACCGCGTTCGCCGAGGTGGAGCGGTACAGCCACATCATGCACATCGTCTCCACGGTCGTCGGTGAGCCGCGGGCCGACCGGACCGCCTTCGACGTGCTCGCCGCGACGTTTCCGGCCGGCACCCTGTCCGGCGCTCCCAAGGTCCGCGCCATGGAGATCATCGAGGAGCTGGAGCCGACGCGTCGCGGCGTCTACGGCGGCACCGTCGGGTACTTCAGTTTCGGCGGCGACCTGGACATGGCCATCGCCATCCGCACCGCGCTGATCCGGGACCGGGTGGCGTACGTCCAGGCCGGGGCCGGGATTGTGGCTGACTCCGACCCGGCGACCGAGGAGCAGGAGACCCGCGACAAGGCGGCGACGGTGCTCGCGGCGATTGCCGCCGCCGAGACGCTGCGACCGGTCCGGTGAGCGCGCCCGACGATGGGCGGCGGAGCGTCGGCGCGTTGATGGCGCTCATCCTCGTGGGCTGTGTCGGCGCGGCCGGGTTGTTGCTGTTCGCCGCCACCGGCGGGTGGCGGCAGGTCACCGTCGGCCGGAGCGTCGAATTTCCCGACCCCACCGAGTGGCGGACCGGGGAGCAGCTGCTGCCCTGGCTGCCGGCGGTGGCGTGGGCGGCGATGGCGGCGGCCGGCGCGGTGTTGGCCGTGCGCGGGCTGGCGCGGGTCGTGGTCGGGCTCGGGATCGCCGTCGCCGGGGCGGTGAGCGTGATCGGGGCGGTGGCCGTCTGGTCCGATGGCGCGCGGATCGTCTGGGTGGCGGCCACCGTGGTGGCCGGCGCGACGCTCGTGGCCGCCGGCGTGGTGACAGCGCGTCACGGGCGACATTGGCCGACGCTCGGCGCGCGGTACCAGCGCAGCCCGGCCGGCGCACCGGGAGCGCGGGACGGCCGCGCTGCCGAGGGGCCGGCCGAGACCTGGGCCGCCCTCGACCGTGGCGAGGACCCGACGCTCGACTGAACCTGTCAACTCACTCATCGTTATCGATTCGCCGCTCTGCGCTCGCCCCAGCTGCGGCGACTTGCGAAGATCGTGCATTATGCAGTACTACGCACCGTGAGCTACGCCATACCCCCGTGGAGGGTCGCCCGAAGGGTGCGCTTAGCATCGGGCCCATGACACCCGGAGGGGGGACCCGTTGGTGACAACGACACAGTCCGGCGGTGGTTCCGCCAACGTGCTGAGCCAGATCCTGGCCGGGGTCCGCGAGGACCTCGCCGTCCGTGAACGGGACCTCCCTATGGGCGAGGTGAAGCGGCTCGCCGCGGCCGCGCCGCCGCCGATCGACGCGCTCGCCGCGCTGCGCCAGCCCGGAGTGGCCGTCATCGCCGAGGTGAAGCGCTCGTCGCCGTCCAAAGGCACGCTGGCCGAGATCGCCGACCCGGCCGAGCTGGCCATCCAGTACGCCGCCGGCGGCGCCCGCGCCATCAGCGTCCTCACCGAGGGTCGTTGGTTCGGCGGTTCGCTGGCCGACCTGGCCGCCGTCCGCGCCGCCATCGACATCCCGCTGCTGCGCAAGGACTTCGTGGTCTCCAGTTACCAGGTGCACGAGGCCCGCGCCCACGGCGCCGACCTGGTCCTGCTCATCGTCGCGGCGTTGGAGCAGAACGCGCTGGTGGGCCTGCTGGAGCGGATCGAGTCCCTCGGCATGACCGCTCTGGTCGAGGTGCACACCGTCGAGGAGGCCGACCGGGCCCTCGACGCCGGCGCGAAGGTCATCGGGGTCAACGCCCGGAATTTGCAGACCCTGGAGGTCGACCGCACCGTCTTCGAGAAGATCGCCCCGGGGCTGCCGGCCAGCGTTGTCAAGATCGCTGAGTCGGGGGTCCGCGGCCCGCACGACCTCATCCGCTACGCCTCCTGCGGCGCCGACGCCGTCCTCGTCGGCGAGGGCCTGGTCACCCACAAGAGCCCCCGGGACGCGGTCGCCGAGATGGTCACCGCCGGCAGCCACCCGGCCACCCCGAGGCCCACGCTGTGAGCGCCGTAGCGCAGCCCGACGTCACCGGCCACTTCGGCCGGTACGGCGGTCGATTCGTCCCCGAGGCGCTCATCGCCGCCCTCGACGAGCTGGACGCCGCCTACCGATCCGCCAAGGCCGACCCGACCTTCACCGCCGACTTCGCGCGCCTGCTGCACGACTACGCTGGCTGCCCGTCCCGGCTCTACCCCGCCGCGCGGCTGTCCGCGCACGCCGGGGCCCGGATCCTGCTCAAGCGCGAGGACCTCAACCACACCGGCGCCCACAAGATCCGTAACGTGTTGGGTCAGGCGTTGCTGGCCAAGCGGATGGGCAAGCCCCGGGTCATCGCCGAGACCGGCGCGGGCCAGCACGGGGTGGCCAGCGCCACCGCCGCCGCCCTGCTCGACCTGGAGTGCGTCGTCTACATGGGCGAGGTCGACACTGAGCGCCAGCAGCTCAACGTCGCCCGGATGCGGATGCTCGGCGCCACCGTCGTCCCGGTCAGCAATGGCTCCCGCACCCTCAAGGACGCCCTCAACGAAGCCATGCGGGACTGGGTGAGCAGCGTCGGGAACACTCACTACCTGCTCGGCACGGCCGCCGGCCCGGCCCCGTTCCCGGAGATCGTGCGCGACTTCGTCTCCGGCATCGGCGTCGAGGCGCGCGCCCAGTGCCTGGAGCAGCTCGACGGCCTGCCCGACGCCGTGGCGGCCTGCGTCGGCGGCGGCTCCAACGCCATCGGCATCTTCCACGCCTTCGTGCCGGACGCCGCGGTGCGCCTCTACGGATTCGAGGCCGGCGGCGACGGCCTCGACACCGGTCGGCACGCCGCCAGCATCACCGGCGGCAGCTCCGGCGTCCTGCACGGCGCCCGCACCTACGTGCTCCAGGACGACGACGGCCAGACCGTCGAGTCGCACTCCATCTCCGCCGGGCTGGACTACCCCGGCGTCGGCCCGGAGCACGCCTGGCTGCACGACACCGGCCGCGCCAGCTACCAGCCCGTCACCGATGCCGAGGCGATGGCCGCGTTCCAGCTGCTGTGCCGGCTGGAGGGCATCATCCCGGCGATCGAGAGCGCGCACGCGCTTGCCGGGGCGCTGCGAATCGTCCCCGAGCTTTCGGCCGAGCTGGGCCGCCCGCCGACCATCGTGGTGAACCTGTCCGGTCGCGGCGACAAGGACATGCACACCGCCGGCGCGTACTTCGGCCTGCTCGACGAACGGAGCGCCCGATGAGCCTGACCGCGGCTTTCGCCGCCGGCCGGGCGGAGGGCCGCGCCCTGGTCGTCGGCTGCATGCCCGCCGGTTTCCCCACCGTTGACGGCAGCATCGCGGCGATGACCGCCATGGTCGAGGCCGGCGTCGACATCATCGAGGTGGAGCTGCCGTACTCCGACCCGGTGATGGACGGCCCGGTCATCCAGAAGGCCAGCGACATCGCCCTGGCCGGCGGTTTCCGTGTGCATGACGTGCTGCGGATCGTCGAGTCGGTGGCCGCCGCCGGCGCCCCGGTAGCGATGATGACCTACTGGAACCCGATCG
Organism: Pilimelia columellifera subsp. columellifera; assembly: GCF_039532605.1. NCBI lineage: Bacteria > Bacillati > Actinomycetota > Actinomycetes > Micromonosporales > Micromonosporaceae > Pilimelia > Pilimelia columellifera. The sequence goes on along the minus strand of NZ_BAAARY010000004.1, from coordinate 96,059 downwards.
AGAAGTACGGCGTGGACCGCTTCGCCCGCGACTTCGCCGCCGCCGGCGGCGTCGGCCTCATCACCCCGGACCTCATCCCTGACGAGGCCGGCGAGTGGCTGGCCGCCTCCGACGCCCACAATCTCGACCGGGTGTTCCTGGTCGCCCCGTCCTCCACCGACGAGCGCCTGGAGATGACGACCCGGCACTGCCGCGGTTTCGTCTACGCCACCGCGGTCATGGGCGTCACCGGCGCCCGCGAGCAGACCTCCAGCGCCGCGCCCGAGCTGGTCGCGCGGGTCCGCAAGGTCGACCAGGACATCGCCGTCGCCGTCGGCCTGGGCGTGCGCGACGGCGACCAGGCCGCGGCTGTCGGCGCCTACGCCGACGGGGTGATCGTGGGCAGCGCTCTCATCCGGCGCCTGCTCGACGCGCCCGATCCGAGGACCGGCCTGGACGACCTGCGCGCCCTGTCGACGGAGCTGGCCGACGGGGTGCGGCGCTCCCGGCGCTGACACCCGTCCGCCCCTGCTCTCGCGGTCCGGCCCGCGCAGGTAGCGTGTGCGCTCGTGATGCTTGCCGCCATTCCCAGCCCCACCACCTCCATCTGGCACTTGGGCCCGGTGCCGATCCGCGCCTACGCGCTGTGCATCGTGGCCGGCATCGTCGCCGCCGCGCTGATCACCGACCGGCGGCTCAACCGCCGCGGCGCGCCCAAGAACGCCGTCCTGGACGTGGCCGTGTGGGCCGTCCCGTTCGGCATCGTCGGCGCCCGGCTGTACCACGTGGTCACCTCCTGGCAGGGGTACTTCGGGCCCGGCGGCGACCCGGTCAAGGCGCTGTACCTGTGGGAGGGCGGCCTGGGCATCTGGGGGGCCGTGGCCGGCGGGGCCGTCGGGGCGTGGCTGGGGTGCCGGCAGATCGGCATCCCGCTGACGGTCTTCGCCGACGCGCTCGCCCCCGGGCTGCCGGTGGCGCAGGCGATCGGCCGGCTGGGCAACTGGTTCAACAACGAGCTGTACGGTGGCGTCACGTCGCTGCCGTGGGGCCTGACCATCCACCAGATGGTCGGCGGCCGCGCGCTCGCCGGCCCCGACGGCAAGGCGGTGGCCCTGCCAGACCTGTACCACCCCACCTTCCTGTACGAGCTGGTGTGGAACTTCGGCGTCGCCGTCCTGGTCCTGGTGTCCGACCGCCGCTTCAAGCTCGGCCGAGGAAGAGCGTTCGCCCTGTACGCGATGGGCTACACCGTCGGCCGGTTCTGGATCGAGCTGATGCGCTCGGACCCGGCGAACGAGATCCTCGGCCTGCGGGTCAACGTGTGGGTGTCGGTCCTGGTGTTCGTCGGCGCGCTCGTCTACTTCCTGCGGGTCAGGGGACCGCAGGAGTTTCTGCTTCCGCCCGCCGAGGCCAAGCCGGGCGCCCCTTATCAGGTCGTCACCGAGGCGCAGTTCCACGCCGCCGCGACGAACGCGGCGTGGACTCCCGTCGCGGCTGACCAGCCCACGCCAGCTGAACAGCCGTCGTCGGCTGACCCGGCGGGCCCTACCGACGACGGCGCGGCGCCCGGAGGTCGAATGTCATGACGAACGCGGCGATGGCCAGGGCGGCGAGCACGCCGAACAGCGTCAGCGCGGTCAGCGCCATCGACGCGGTCACCTCGGCCCCTGCCGGGCCGGCCGCGGTGTCCGGGACGACGCTCCCCGATGCCATCCGCTCCACGGTCGCCAGCGTCTCGATGGCCGCGAAGAGCAGCCCGGCGCCGGCGCCGACCTGCCGGGCGCGCAGGTCCGGCTCCCAGGTGGTCTGCGCGACCACGCCGGTGAAGGCGATGAGGAACGCCGCGTAGGCCCACCCCGCCGCGGCGGCGCCGGCCAGCGCCGCGCCCACCGCCGCCACCGGCATCGCCGCGGCCACCGCGATGATCACCCGGCCGGTGACCCGACGGGCCCGGTCCGTCGCGGCGGCGGTGTTCTTTCCGCGGTGACGGCTGCGGTAGTCCACAATGACCACCAACGCCACCGCCAGCGAGCACCCGACGGTCAGGACGCCGACGAGGTCGCCGGTCGACAGCCAGAATGCGCCCAACGTCGGGATCATGATCGTCAGCGCCGCGGTGCCCCGGCGCCGGTACGCCGCCTCGCCGACGATCACCACCGCGGCCAGTGGCGTCGCTACCATGCCGAAGGCGACGGCGGCGTCCGAGCTGAGGTCGTACAGCACCATGGCGACCGCGCCAACCGCCATGACCACCAGCGTCCAGGCGAGCGTCTGATCGCGTCGGGTCAGCTCCTTGACGTACGGCCCGGCCTGGGCCAGCGCGGTGTGCCGGGGCCGGATGGCGTCGCGTCGCCGCGTCTGTCGCTCCAACAGGTCCCGTACTCTCGCCAGCTCGGCGCTCACCGCCTCGACCTGCTGCTCGGCGTGGCCGCACTGTCCGGCCAGGGCGATCCGCTCGGCCAGCCGCTCCTGGAACTCGCGCGCGTTCGCCCGCGACTCGGCGAGCTGCCCGATGACCCGCGCCAGCCGCTCCCGCAGGTCGTCCCGTTCCCGGGTCGCGTCGGCGACCTGCCTCAGCAGCTCCGACTCCCGGCCGCGCAGCTGCTCGACGAGCCGTTCGGCGTCGGCCAGCTCCTCAGCCGCCTTCGCGATCTCTTTGCTGATCGCCGAGTCGACGGCCAGCGTCACGGCGCCCGTGACGACCACGTTGTTGTCACCGTGGACGATGACCCCGCCGCTGCGGCTGACCACCGTTCGGCCGTCGCCGGCTCTGCGGCGCCACCACGGACGGGCCGGCCCGTCGCTCATCGCCCGCTGTCACCCTCGACTGCGCCCGCGCCCGTGACGACCGTGCTGCCAGTCCCGATCGTGACGCCGTCGCCGCTGTCCTTCACCGATACCCCGCCGTCACCCCCGACCGCGCCTGTGACGACCGTGTTGTCGCTTCCGATCGTGATGCCGTCACCCGATCGGGTCACCCGCCGGGTCGGGGGCTGGCCGCCGCGCAGTGTCGCCCACACCGCCACGCCCACCCCGGCGACGCCGGCCAGGGCGCCCAGCGCCTGCGCCGGGTAGTTGCCGATCACCGGGCCCAGCTGCCAGAACACGGCGGCCAGCGCCAGCAGCGCAGCGCCCGTCGCCCACACCACGATCCGCGCCGTTCGACCCATCTGCTCATCATGGCCCAACGGGCGCCGGGACAGCGTTGCCGAGGCTGCGTTTCGGTCCTGGCGGTCCGTAGTGGGCGATGACGCGACGCGCCGGACCGTCGACGGTCACCGAGCCTCCGTACGGCAGGATCCACTGCGGGTCGGTGTGCCCGAAGTCGACATCGAAGACCGCCATCGCCGACGGGTTGTACATAGCCAGGGCACGCAACACCGCCTCCCGCTGCCCGGCGCGGTACCGGCGCCGCTGGTCCATGGTGGCGTCGCGGCGCAGGTTGCTGGCTTTGGCCACGGCGACCAGAACCGCCGGGAACTGCCCCAGCAGGCCACGTTCGCCGGCGTTGCGCAGCATCCGGAACACCTCGTCAGCGGACGGCATCTCCTCGGAGGTCTCCAACAGCAGCACACAGCCGGCGTAGTCGTCCGCGGGTCGGATCCACCGGTCCGCGGCCAGGTTCCAGTGCAGAATCTCCAGGTTCCCACCCCAGGTCGGGGCGGTGACCACCCGGTCCGGCTGGTGCCAGGTCCACCCCGGAGCCGGGACCGTCGGCGCGGTGGCGTCCAGCGACGCGGCGTCGTCCCAGTCCAGCTCGTCCTCGATGAACGCGTCGACCTGGCTCAGCTCGCGGTCCCCGCGGGTGAACAGCACGTCGCGCAGCGATCCGCCGGACACCGGGTGGACACCGCCGCCCCGTCCGAGGTGCACCATGGTGGACCCGCCGTGATAGCTGACCACGCCGAGATTCCAGAGCCAGTTGAGCAGGTTCGTGTTGTCGCTGTACCCGAGGAACGGCTTGGGGTTGGCCGTGACGATATCCGGGTCGAGGTACGGCAGGACGGTTAGCTGGTCCTCGCCGCCGATCGTCGCCAACACCGCCCGTACTGTCGGATCGGCGAACGCGGCCAGAAGATCCGCTGCCCGGTCACGCGGCGATGCGCCCACCCGGCGCGTCGTCGGATACTCCACCGGTTCCAGGCCGAACTCGTCCCGGAGCCGGCGCATCGCGAGGTCATGAACGGCGGGGAACACCCCTGGCGCCGCGAACGAGGGGGAGAGGACCCCGACGCGGTCGCCCGCGACCAACGGTGCCGGAGTGACGAAGTCAGGGCGCATCCCGCCATTCAACCCTCGGACCGGCCACGTCGGCCACGAAGGCGGCACTGCCTGGCGAACGTCGGATGTTCAGACGGCGCTTGCCCGGCCGACCCGCGCGTTTGCCCGCGGCGGGATAGCCTGGCCGGTGTGACCAGACGCGCGAAGATTGTCTGCACCATCGGCCCGGCGACCGCCAGCGAGGAGTCCCTCAAGGGTCTCGTCGGGGCGGGGATGGATGTGGCCCGGCTGAATTTCAGCCATGGCAGCCACGCTGACCACGAGCAGGTCCTCAAGCTGGTCCGGGCAGTGTCGGCCGACACCGGAAAGCCGGTCGGGGTGCTGGCCGACCTCCAGGGACCGAAGATCCGCCTTGGCAAGTTCGCCGACGGGTCGGCCATGTGGAACACCGGCGACACGGTCGTGATCACCAGCGACGACGTCATGGGCGTCCACGACCGGGTGTCGTGCACCTACCGGGAGCTGCCCAGCGAGGTGAAGGTCGGCGACCGGCTGCTCATCGACGACGGCAAGGTGGCCGTAGAGGTCCTCAACGTCTCGGGGCCGGACATCATCTGCCTGGTCACCGAGGGCGGCCCGGTCTCGAATCACAAGGGTGTGTCGCTGCCGAACGTGGCGGTGAGCGTGCCGGCGTTGTCGGAGAAGGACATCACTGACCTGAAGTTCGCGCTGAGCGTGGGCGCTGACCTGGTGGCGTTGTCGTTCGTCCGCTCCGCGGCCGACATCCACCTCGTGCACGCGGTCATGGACGAGGTCGGGGTCCGACGTCCGGTTCTGGCGAAGGTGGAGAAGCCGGAAGCGGTTGCCGACCTGGAGGCGATCGTCAAGGCGTTCGACGGCATCATGGTGGCCCGCGGCGACCTGGGGGTCGAGCTGCCGCTGGAGCAGGTGCCGTTGGTGCAGAAGCGTGCGGTGCAGTTGTGCCGCGAGCACGCCAAGCCGGTGATCGTCGCCACCCAGATGCTCGACTCGATGATCGAGAACGCCCGGCCGACCCGGGCGGAGGCGTCGGACGTGGCGAACGCCGTCCTGGACGGCGCTGACGCGGTGATGCTCTCGGGGGAGACAAGCGTCGGCAGGTATCCGCAGCTCACCGTGCAGACGATGGCCCGGATCATCGAGACCACCGAGGCCGGTTCGCTGGCGGTTCCCCGGTTGAGCCACGACACCCGTCCCCGGGGCAGCGCGATCACGGTGGCCGCGGTGCAGATCGCCCGTTCGATCGAGGCGAAGGCGTTGGTGGCGTTCAGCCAGACCGGGGACACGGTCCGCAGACTGGCCCGGCTCCACTGCCACCTGCCGTTGCTGGCGTTCACGACCACCGACGAGGTCCGTAACCAGCTGGCGTTGTCGTGGGGGGTGGAGTCGTTCCTGGTCCCGTATGTGGAGCACACCGACGACATGTTCCAGCAGGTGGACCAGTCGCTGCTGGGGTTGCGCCGGGCGGAGCCGGGCGACTACGTGGTCGTGGTGGCCGGCAGCCCGCCGGGCACTCCGGGCTCGACGAACACGCTGCGGGTGCACCGCCTAGGCTCCCTCGTCACCCCCACCTGAGCGTGGGCGGGTGGGGACCGGCGAGTTGAAGGGGGCACCGTGAGCGGCACGCCAGCGTCCGGCCAGGAGGCCGTCGACCAGCTACTGAAGGTTCTTGACCTGGAGCGTCTGGGCGACGGCGTGTACCGGGGCGTGAGCCCGCTGGTGGGCCCGCAGCGGGTCTACGGCGGTCAGGTCGCGGCGCAGGCGCTGGTAGCGGCGGGTCGGGAGGTTGACCCGTCCCGGCACGTTCACTCTTTGCACGGGTACTTCGTGCGGCCGGGGGATCCGCTGGAGCCGATCGAGTACCAGGTCGAGAGCATCCGGGACGGGCGTTCGTTCTCGGTGCGGCGCTGTGTGGCCGTCCAGCACGGTCGCACGATCTTCTTCATGTCGGCCTCGTTCCAGCGGGTCGAGCGGGCGCTTGACCATCAGCTGCCGGGCCCGGTCGACGTGCCGCCGCCGGACGAGCTGCCGACGATGGTCGAACGCCTGGCGGAGTACCCGGAGCGGCTCGGTTTCTGGTCGTTGCTGCCGCGGCCGATCGACGTCCGGTACGTGGGGGAGTCGGGTTGGGTACCGCCGGGCGACCGCCCCCGTGCCCCGCAGCAGAACGTCTGGATGCGGTTCGACGGCAGGCTGCCGGATGACCCGCTCATCCACGTCTGCGCCCTCGCCTACGCCTCCGACCTGACGTTGTTGGATTCGGTCCTGAGCTTCCACGGCGAGTCGTGGGGCCCGGGCGGGGTGGTCGGCGCAAGCCTGGATCACGCCATGTGGTTCCACCGGCCCTTCCGCGCCGACGAATGGTTCCTGTACGCGTGCTCGTCGCCGAGCGCCCACGGGGCGCGTGGGCTGGCGACCGGACGATTCTTCACCGCCGATGGCCAGCACATCGGCAGCGCCGTCCAGGAGGGTCTGCTCCGTCGCGTCGGCGGCTGAGCGTCCGGGGGGTGAACCTGACCCGGAGGTCATTGACGCGCTGTCTTCCCGGGCGCCACGCTCGAAAGATCCGGAACTGACTGTCCCGACAACGGCACGCATGGTCATCATGTGGGGTCGGGGACAGGCCGCAGGCGACCGGACCGGCCGGCGAGGCGGAGGTGCCGATGCGTAGCTTAGTGGTGCTGGCCTTGGTCGGGCTCACGGCGCAGTTGGTCGACGGCGCTCTCGGTATGGGCTATGGAATGACCTCGACGAGCCTGCTGCTGCTGGCCGGCGTCGCGCCGGCGTCCGCGTCGGCGTCGGTGCATCTGGCCGAGATCGGCACCGCGCTGGCCGCGGGGGTGTCCCACTGGCGCTTCGGCAACATCGACTGGCATGTCCTGCGCCGGATCGCGCTGCCCGGCGCTCTTGGGGCGTTCCTGGGCGCCACCGTCCTCAGCTCGCTGAGCACGGCGGTCGCGGCGCCCTGGATGGCGGCCATTCTGTTCACGCTCGGGGTCCTGCTGCTGGCCCGGTTCGCCCGACCGCTGGGACCGGGCCGCCGCACCCGGGCCGGCGCCCGGCTGCTGGCCCCGCTGGGCCTGGTCGCTGGTTTCGTGGATGCCACCGGTGGCGGCGGGTGGGGGCCGGTGGCGACGCCGTCGCTGTTGGCGCACGGGCACATGGAGCCCCGCAAGGTGATCGGCTCGGTGGGCGCCGCCGAGGTGATCGTGGCGATCGCGGCCAGCGTCGGCTTCGTCCTGGGGCTGGGGCGTGGCGGGTTTCTGTTGCCGATGGTCGGCGCGCTGCTGCTCGGCGGTCTGATCGCCGCGCCGGTGGCCGCCTGGCTGGTGCGGATCATGCCGGCGCAGGTCCTCGGGGTCGTCGTCGGCGGCATGATTCTGCTGACGAACGCCCGGGTGTTGCTGGCGCTGGTCGACCCGGCGCTCATCGTCTGGGTGGCCGTGTACGCGGGGCTCGCGGTGGCGTGGCTCATGGCGTTGACGTTGGCGGTGCGGGTGATGCGGCGTGTGGCGCCGACGCCGGCGCCTGAGCCGCAGCCGGCGCCGGTGTAGCCGGTCAGCGGACGACGAGCACCCGGTCGACCGCCGGGGCCCGGTCGACCGGGTTCCCGATGTTGATCGTGTTGTCGCCCGAGCGCATCGTCATCGGCAGGGACACGGACCGGACGATCACCGGGTTGGTGGCGAACGCGGGTAGTTGGACCTGGCCGATGTCGGCGCCGTTGATGCTGATGGCCGCCCTGCGGCTCTCCTGGCTCACGTAGAAGATGGTGACCCGGTGCTCTCCGGCGGCCGGCACGCTGGCCCGGACGTCGAGCGAGTTGCCCCGGCCGAGGTTGCCGACGATGACTCCGCCGGAGGCGTTCTGCTGGCTGAAAAGGTTCACGCCGCCGCGGAAGCCGTTGCGGGCAGCCTCAGCCTCGATGCTCACGTTGACCGGATCGGCTCCGGCGCGGGCGGCGGCGCGGCTGGGTTTGGGCTTGGCTTTCGTGGGGCTGCGCTTTCTGCTCGGTGAGGGGCTGGGGGTGGGCAGCACGTCATCGGGGCTGGCCTGGCCTGGCTCCGGCGCCGTCGGGAACCCGGCCGCGGTCGGCGGGTCGGTGGGGGCGACCGCGTTGGTGGTGACCTGACTGCGCAGGAGCAGACCGGCGGACACGGCGACGGCTGTGGCGGCGACCGCCCCGGTGAGGAGCATGGCGGTGGTGGCGAACCGTCGTTGCGAGCGGTGGGCGCCGGGCATCGCGTCACCGCGGACGGGGCCCCGCCCGGTGGCCGGGCGCGATGGCGTGGGCTGGCCGGCGTCGCGCGCCGGGCGCGTGCGGGCTGGGTTGGTGCGGCGGCGGCCGGCGTCGGTGGAGTCGTTCATGTCCCCCTGCTTCCCTTGGCGTTGCGGCGCCAGCGGATGACCGACGTTACTGGCGGGTCGTCGTCGCCCTGAAGTGGGAAATCAGACCAATCTCCGAACCGTTTGGCTAGTCCTGGTTTCGACGCTTTTGCTCTACCGGCACGGTTTACTCCGACCGCCTGGGGGTCAGTCGGGTCGTGCTCGGGTGCCGTTGGGTTACCCCTGTTCCCTCGTCGGCGCCAGCCGCCTAGCGTCTTGGCCATGACCAGCGACTTTCTTCGGGCCGTAGCCGACACCGCCCCCGCCGGGACCCCAGCCGACGCGTCGGGCGTCGCCGCGGCCGATGTCCTTGACGAGCTGATGGCCCGGCTGGGTGTCGACGGGCTCACCTACGCCCTCGGCAACGCGGGCTTCCTCGCCGAGCTCGACCAGCAGGCCGCCGCGATCCGCGAGGCGGTCCGGCGGTCCGGTCGACAGCTCACCATCCCGTCGCTGGTCAGCTATGCGCGGTCGGTGCTCTTCGCGGCCCAGCGCATGGGCAGGCCGCTCCCCGAGCCTGGCGAGGCCGTCACGCCCCTCCTCGACTGGTCCGCCGCGCCGTGGCACCTGGTCCGGCTGCTCGCGGTTTGCGCCATCGCCGAAGAGGCCGACTGGCTCTGACCCCGTCAGTTCCCCATCTGTCGTCCTCTTGGGCAAACCCGGCGTGTCAGCCGGGCGCCCGTGGGTAGGCTCAGACCGCGCACACGGGTCAGGGCTGACACCCGCACGATGGGAGGACTTGATGGACCGGATCCCTGTCTGCGTCGTCGCCGATGACCCCATCTCCCAGGTAGGCGTCTCCAGCCAACTCCACGAACGTCCAGAGGTCGCTCTGCTCAGCCCGGACGAGTCAGCGTCGGCGCACGTCGCGCTGGTGGTCGTCGAATCGGTGGACGACGTCGCGCTGCGACAGTTACGCACGCTCCGGCGTACCCACGACGCCCGGTTGGTCCTGGTCGCGACCCATGTCGCAGACGGCGACCTCGTCGCGGCCGTGGAGGCGGGCATCGCCGGCCTGCTGCGCCGCACTGAAGCTGAGCCGGAGCGTCTCGTCGCGGTCATCCAGGCCGCCGCGCACGGCGACGGCACCCTGCCGCCGGACCTGCTGGGCCGGCTCCTCGACCAGGTCGGCCGGCTCCAGCGCCAGGTGCTCAGCCCCCGCGGGCTGCACTTCAGCGGACTCGCCGACCGCGAGGTGCAGGTGCTGCGCCTGGTCGCCGAGGGGCTGGACACCGCCGAGATCGCCACCCGGCTGTGCTACTCCCAGCGCACCGTCAAGAACGTTCTCCACGACGTCACCACCCGCCTGCAACTGCGTAACCGCTCGCACGCCGTCGCCTACGCGGTCCGTCAGGGCCTCATCTGAGCTGCTCGTTCGGGCGCCCTGCTCCGCAGCTATGAAATCCCGTCGCCCGGACGGCGGACAGGCGCCAGGCTGACAGGGACAGTTCAGCTACCGGAGGGAACCGCCATGGAGCGTCGCCGCAAGAAGCATGACGCGGACGTGCCGCCAGAGCCGCACTGGGCGGAGCTGATGGAGAAGCTGGTGCTCGACCGTGAATACGAACGCGGACACCGCACCCGCCTGAAAGCCGAGGAGCCCACCGGCATCGCCTTCGAGACGACGGTAGCCGGACGGGCCGGGTTGATGGGCGAGGAGACCCTGGTCCGTCTCCAACGCTGAGACCGGCGGCTACGTGTACCGGTACGCGCTCGGCGGCATCGTCCTGCTCTACGCGCTCGTCATCGCGATGCCGGCCTGGCTGCTGGGCCTGGCGAACGTGGCGATCCTGGGCGGTCTGGTCGTCCTCCTGGTCAACAGTCGACGGTACGGCCGCCGGTGGTCGGCGTGGGTCGCCGCCGCCGTCGGGGCCATGCTCGTCGGGTCGGGCCTCGCCGCGGTGGCCGGCTCGGAGGCGGCGCGGGACGTCACCACCTCGGCGTCGACCGCCGTCCTCGTCGGGGCGACGATCGCGCTGATCGGCTCAAGCGTGGTGCGGAGCCCGGAGGTGGACGGCGCGGTGATGATGATGGTGCTCAGCGTGTACCTGCTGCTCGCCCTGCTGTTCGCCGCCATCCACAACCTGGGCGTCACCTTCCAGCCGCACTATCTGCGGGGCGTCGGGGAGCCACCGACCCCGTCTGACACGTTGTACTTCAGCGTCGTCACGCTCACCTCGATCGGCTTCGGCGACATCGTGCCGGGCGGGAACCTGGCGCGGGCGGTGACGGTGGTCGAGGCGCTGGTCGGTCAGCTGTTCCTGGTTTCGGTGGTCGCGGTATCGGTCAGCCGGTTCCGGCCGCGACGACAGTCCCGCTGAGAAGGAAGCGTTGGGTCGTGTCGAACGTTGTGGTGATCACCGGCGCCGCCCGTGGGATCGGCCGCGCGACGGCGCTGCTGGCCGCGCGGCGCGGCTACCGGGTGTGCGTCAACTACCGTGACAACGCGGCGGCCGCCGCCCGCACGGTCACGGCGATCGAGGACGATGGGGGCGCCGCCATCGCGGTGCCGGCCGACGTGGGCGACCCGGTCGCGGTGGCCCGGATGTTCGACACCGTCGATCGCGAGCTGGGACCGGTCACCGCGCTGGTCAACAACGCCGGCGTGCTGGCCACCCAGTGCCGGGTGGAGCAGATCACCGTGGACCGGCTCACCGAGGTGTTGCGCGTCAATGTCATCGGGCCGTTCCTCTGCGCCCAGCAGGCGGTCCGGCGGATGTCCACGGCACGCGGCGGCTCCGGCGGCGCGATCGTGAATGTCTCGTCAGCGGCGGCCCGTCTCGGCTCCCCCAACGAGTATGTGGACTACGCCGCGTCCAAGGGCGCGCTTGACACCTTCACGACCGGCCTGTCGTTGGAGGTGGCCGGCGAGGGCATCCGGGTCAACGCGGTCCGCCCTGGCATCATCGAGACCGACATCCACGCCAGCGGCGGCGACGCTGGCCGGGCCGCCCGGCTGGGCCCGTCGCTTCCGCTGGGTCGTGCCGGCAGGCCGGTGGAGGTGGCGAACGCCATCGTCTTCCTGCTGTCGGCTGAGGCGGCGTTCATCACCGGGAGCTTTGTCGACGTCGCCGGCGGGCGGTGACGCCTCGCCTAAGCACGGACGACCTGGGTCGGACGCTCCCGTGTCGTTGCCGCCGCAGTCCTCGGCTACAGCGTTGGTGCCCCCGGTGGGATTCGAACCCACACTGAATGGATTTTGAGTCCATCGACTCTGCCGATTGGTCTACAGGGGCGAGGCGGCCACCAGAGTACCGTCGTCGTGCTCCGCCGCGTGACCGGGCCCGACGTGTCGCGGCTTTTGTGACGTTGCGGCAGGTCTCGCGAGCCGCGTCGCGAGTGGGACAGTCGTCACGAAAAACAACCTCGCTCGTTTCCTGCCAGGGTGTCTGGCAAGCGCACGTCTTGGTAACGGTTTGGTAGTGTGCCCTGCTCGCTGGTCGCTGTCGGTTTTAGGCTCAGCTACGCTCCGCCCTCTACATCCGCGACAGGCGCGAGGGCGTCGACGCAACGCCGGCCCGGGAAACCGGGGGTTCTTGAGGCGGTCGGCGTGCGAACAGCGGCGCCTGCATCACCAGGAGGTCTACAAGCCGTGAGGCACAAGGTTGTACGTGTGCTGGCTGGCGCTGCCGCAGCGACGTTCGTTGTCGCGGGTGTCGCTGGTTGTCAGGATTCCGGTAGTGACAACAACGCTGGCGGCGCCAGCGGCGAGTGCGCCGGTCAGATCGCGATCATGGGGGCCATCACCGGCTCGAACTCGGGCCTCTTCCTGCCGTCGGTGCAGTCGGCGAAGATGGCGATCGAGCAGTTCAACACCAAGGAGAACTGCAAGGTCGAGCCCGTTGAGTTCGACACCACCGGTAGCCCGACGCAGGCCCCGCAGGTCGCCGAGCAGATCGTCGGCAAGCCGGCCATTCTGGCCGTCATCGGTGGTGGGTTCTCCGGCGAGACCAAGGCCACCATGAACAAGTTCGCCGCCGGCAACGTGGCGATGGTCAGCCCGTCGGCCACGGCTATCGAGCTGAGCGAGGCTGGCAACTCCGCGTTCCACCGGGTTGTCGGTCACGACGGCGTGCAGGGCGCGGCAGCGGCCGGTTACCTCAAGGACACGCTCCAGGCCAAAAAGGTTTTCATTGTCGATGACAGCTCGACCTACGGCGCCGGTATCTCCGGCGAGCTGAAGAAGGGCCTCGGGGCCCTGGTCGCTGGCGAGGACAAGGTCCAGGAGAAGCAGTCCAACTTCGCCGCCACGGTCTCTAAGGTGAAGTCCGCTGGCGCCGATGTTGTGGCCTACGCCGGCTACACCAATGAGGCGACGCCGTTCATCAAGCAGCTACGTTCCGCTGGTGTCACGGCCAAGTTCGTTGGTTTCGACGGCCTCTACGACGCCAACTTCGCCAAGGGCGGCGCGAAGGACGCCGAGGGCGCGATTGTTACCTGCCCGTGCCTTCCCGCGACGAAAGCCGGTGGTACGTTCAGCGCCGACTTCAAGTCCAAATACGGCGCGGACCCGGGCGCTTACGGCGCTGAGGGTTACGACGCCGCGATGATTCTGCTCGAGGGCATCAAGGCCGGTAACACCGATCGCGCCAAGCTGTCCGAGTGGGTCGACAAGTACGACAAGGCGGGCGTGTCGAAGCACCTGAAGTTCGACGAGAAGGGTGACATCGACCGTTCCAAGGTTGTCGTGTGGGCGTACGAGGTCAAGGGCGGAAAGTTCGAGCCGTTGACGGACATCAAGCTCAGCTAACGCTAGTTGCGTGTCAGCACGGCGGCCGGGGACGACAGTCCCCGGCCGCCGGTGTCTGATTCGGGGCTTTGTTGGGGAGGGGCGCGATGTCGCCAGCCATGGTGGTGGAAGGACTACTTTGTGAACTGGGATGAGCTGATTGGCGGGATCGGCCAACATACGGTCGAGGGCCTATCGAAGGGCGCCATTTTCGCTCTGGTCGCTCTCGGCTACACGCTGGTATACGGCGTGTTGAAGTTGATCAATTTCGCGCATTCCGAGGTCTTCATGATCGGAACGGTCGCGGTGATCGGCGCCTGGCACTTCATGGGCGTGACCGAGACGCCGAGCATCGGCATGGCGATCGTCTTCCTGTTGGTGGGCGCCGTGGTGGCCGCCGGCGCGTCCGGCGGGGTCGCGGTGCTGGTGGAGCGGGTGGCCTACCGTCGGCTCCGGCGGATGAACGCTCCGCCCCTGATCTTCCTGATCACCGCCATCGGCGTGTCGCTCACCCTCATGGAGTTCATGGCGCTGTGGGGCGCTGCCTGGATGACTGGCAAGAGCACCGACATCCCGCTGCGGATGAACATCCAGGACTTCCCCCGGATGCTGGAGGACACCACGATCTTCACGATCGGCGGCGTGGTCTTCAAGACCCACACCCTGCTGCTCATCGGAGCGGCCCTGCTGATGATGTTCATCCTGGATGTCTTCATCAACAAGACCCGGTACGGCCGGGGAGTGCGCGCGGTGGCGCAGAACGCCGACACCGCCGCGTTGATGGGCGTCAACCAGGACCGCGTCATCATGCTGATCTTCCTGCTCGGCGGCATCATGGCCGGCGTCGCCGCGCTGCTGTGGAACGTCCGGTACGGCTACACCAAGTTCGACGTCGGATTCGTGCTCGGCCTCAAGGCCTTCACCGCCGCGGTGCTGGGCGGCATCGGCAACCTGCGCGGCGCGCTCCTCGGCGGTCTGCTGCTGGGCGTCGTCGAGGTCTACGCCTCGGTGTTGTTCCAGTCTCGTTGGGAGGACGTGGCCGCCTTCGTGGTCCTGGTCGTCGTCCTCATGTTCCGGCCGACCGGTCTGCTGGGCGAATCGCTGGGGAGGGCGCGCGCATGAGCGGCAACCACACCGCCGCCGCACAAGCGGCGAAGAGGCAACGCGGCAGCATCGGCGACCGCTGGCGGCGACTGCCCAGGTGGCAGCGCGTGCTCGGCGCCCTGGCCGGCATCGTGTTCCTGTACTACCTGCCCTTCCTGGGCATCCCGGGCCTGGTCTACCTGCGCACCGACCTGGCCGACCAGGGCTCGGCCTGGTCCGCGGTTCTGTTCAACTGCGCCGTTTACGTGATCATCGCGCTGGGCCTCAACGTCGTGGTCGGCCTCGCCGGCCTGCTCGACCTCGGCTACGTCGGCTTCTTCGCGCTCGGCGCGTACAGCGTCGCGCTCTTCGGATCGACGAACTCGCCGGTGGTCAAGGCCCTCCAGGTCAAGCTGGGGCTGCCGCAGGACTGGGCGGTCGCCTGGGCGCTGTGTATCCCCATCGCCATCGTCCTGGCGATGATCTCGGGCGTCATCCTGGGCTGGCCGACGCTGCGTCTGCGCGGTGACTACCTGGCCATCGTCACGCTCGGCTTCGGCGAGATCATCCGGATCTGCGCCCGGAACCTGGACGGCGTCACCTCCGGCGCCCAGGGCATCAGCGAGGTGCCCGGCCCGTCGGGTCCGCCCGCCGCTGGGAACCTGTTCGGCATCATCGACACCAAACCCTGGTACTGGCTGGCCCTCACCGTCGTGCTGTTCGTCGTCTTCCTGGTGCGCCGGCTGGAGAACAGCCGCCCCGGCCGGGCGTGGCTGGCGATCCGCGAGGACGAGGACGCGGCCGCGGTGATGGGCGTGTACCCATTCAAGTTCAAGCTGTGGGCGTTCGCGATCGGCGCCGCGCTCGGCGGCGTCGCCGGGTTCCTGTACGGCAGTAAAGCGGGCTTCGTCGAGCCGTCCCAGTTCGACGTCAACCTGTCGATCCTGTTCGTGGCGATGGTCGTCGTCGGCGGCTCGGGCAACATGGCCGGCGTCGCGCTCGGCGCTGTGCTGCTGACCTACCTGCCGGAGCGGTTCCGGGAGTTCTCCGACTACCGGGTGCTCGTCTTCGGTATGGCGATGGTCGCGGTGATGGTGCTGCGGCCGCAGGGCCTGATTCCCAGCAAGCGACGGGCTCGCGAGCTGCACGACCGCGCGGAGGAGGCGAAGGTCAATGTCGCATAACGTGGAGAATCGGGCTGACGAGGCCCGGGTGCCGCTGCTGGAGATCGACAAGGTCACCCTGCGTTTCGGTGGCGTCGTCGCGCTCGACAACGTCAACTTCACCCTCTACCGGGGTGAGATCCTGGGTCTCATCGGGCCGAACGGCGCCGGCAAGACGACCTGCTTCAACGCGATCACGGGCGTCTACAAGCCCACCGCCGGCGAGGTGCGTTTCGACGGGCAGACGGTCACCGGCCGCCGGCCGTTCGAGATCAACAATCTCGGCATCGCCCGGACGTTCCAGAACATCCGGCTCTTCCCGGAGATGACCGCGCTGGAGAACGTCATCGTCGGGTGTGACGCCCGGCACAAGACGAGCGTCGCCGGCACCCTGTTCCGGCTGCCGCGGATCAAGCCCAAGCCGCACGAGCTGCCGGTGGTCGATGCGACCAACGGCATGGTCCGGTCCTGGCAGTCGCTCCGCCTGGCCTGCGCCAAAGCGTTCGGCATCAGCCGGCACACCCTGGAGGAGCGGGCCGGCGAGGCCAAGGCGATGGAGCTGTTGCGCTTCGTCGGCATCGCCGACCGGGCCAACGAGCAGGCCCGCAACCTGCCGTACGGGTACCAGCGGCGGCTTGAGATCGCCCGTGCGCTGGCCACCGAGCCGAAGCTGCTGTGCCTGGACGAGCCGGCGGCCGGCTTCAACCCGGCGGAGAAGGAGGAGCTGAACCAGCTCATCCGTCGGATCCGGGACAACGGCTACTCGGTGCTGCTCATCGAGCACGACATGCGTCTGGTCATGGGCGTCACCGACCGGATCGTGGTGTTGGAGTTCGGCAAGAAGATCGCCGAGGGCTCGCCGGCCGAGGTCCGGGAGAACCCGAAGGTCATCGCTGCGTACCTGGGGGTGCAGGAAGATGCTGCTTGAGATCAAGGACCTGGTGGTCCGGTACGGCCGCATCGATGCGCTGCACGGCATCAGCATCGAGGTCAACGAGGGCGAGATCGTGGCCCTCATCGGCGCCAACGGGGCCGGCAAGACGACGACGATGCGGGCCATCTCCGGTATCCGCCCGGCGGCCCAGGGCTCCATCCAGTTCGCTGGCGAGGACATCACCAAACTGCGGGCTGACCTGCGCGTTCGTCGCGGCATCTGCCAGTCGCCCGAGGGTCGGGGCGTCTTCCCCGGCATGACGGTGCTGGAGAACCTCGACATGGGCGCCTACACCCGCAAGGACAAGTCGGGCGTCGCGGCCGACCTGGACCGGGTGTTCGGCCTGTTCCCGCGGCTCGCCGAGCGGCGCAAGCAGGTCGCCGGCACGATGTCCGGCGGCGAGCAGCAGATGGTGGCGGTCGGCCGGGCGCTCATGGCACGGCCGAAGCTGCTGCTGCTCGACGAGCCGTCGATGGGCCTGGCGCCCATGGTCATCCAGCAGATCTTCGACATCATCGTCGAGATCAACCGTCAGGGCACCACGGTGCTGCTCGTGGAGCAGAACGCCCAGCAGGCGCTCTCGCGCGCCCACCGGGCGTACGTGCTGGAGACCGGCCTCATCACCAAGACCGGGACCGGCCAGGAGTTGCTCCACGACCCTTCGATCAAGGACGCCTACCTCGGCGTCGCCTGACCAGGCAGGCGGTACGACCGGCGGGCCCGAATGGGATCATCAATGATTCCGTCCGGGCCCGCCCTCGTCCGCGGCGTGGGCGTGGGAGGCGTTGTCAGCCCGGCCCGCTAGAGTCGCCTGCTGTGACTGACATGCCCCGCCTGCTGCTGCTCGACGGCCACTCGCTGGCCTACCGCGCGTTCTTCGCCCTCCCGGTGGAGAACTTCTCCACGACGACCGGGCAGCACACGAACGCCGTCTACGGCTTCACCTCGATGCTCATCAACGTGCTGCGGGACGAGCGGCCCACCCACATCGTGGTGGCCTTCGACGTTTCCCGGCGGAGCTTCCGCACCGAGCAGTACGCCGAGTACAAGGCGGGTCGTTCGGAGTCTCCGACTGAGTTCGCCGGGCAGGTGAGCCTGACCCAGGAGGTGTTGGCGGCGTTGCGCATCCCGGTGGTGACCAAGGATGGCTACGAGGCCGACGATGTCATCGCCACCCTCGCTCGGGGCGGCCGGGAGGGCGGCATGCAGGTGCTCATCTGCACCGGCGACCGGGACGCGTTCCAGCTCATCGACGCGAACACCACGGTCCTTTACCCGGTCAAGGGCGTGTCGGACCTGCGCCGGATGGACGTCGCCGCTGTCACCGACAAGTACGGGGTCGGCCCGTCCCGCTACCGGGATCTGGCGGCCCTGGTCGGCGAGAGCAGCGACAACCTGCCCGGCGTCCCGGGCGTCGGCCCGAAGACCGCCGCGAAGTGGATCACGCAGTTCGACGGCCTGGACGGCATCGTCGCCCACGTCGACCAGATCAAGGGCAAGGCCGGCGAGAGCCTGCGGGAGCGCCTGGCCGACGTGCTCCGCAATCACCAGCTCAACCGCCTCGTCGACGATCTCGAACTTCCCCTGCGGGTGGAGGACGCCCGCTGGCCGGGCTGGGATCGGGACGCCGTCCACAAGGTGTTCGACGCGTTGGAGTTCCGGATTCTGCGCGACCGGCTCTACCAGTACCTGGACGCCGTCGAGCCGGAGGCGGAGGCCGGTTTCGATCTGGCCGGCGAGGTGCTGGCCGCTGGCGAGGTGGCGCCGTGGCTGGCGGCCAACGTCGACGGCGACCCGGTCGGCGTGGCCGTGGCCGGCACGTTCGGACGCGGCACGGGCGTCCTCACCGGGATGGGTCTGGCCACCGCCGCCGGCCCGGCCGCCTGGCTGGACCCGGCCGCCCTGGACGCCACCGACGAGGCCGCCCTGTCGGCCTGGCTCGCCGACGCTGACCGGCCGAAGGTGCTGCACGACGCCAAGCCCGCGCTGTTGGCGTTCGCCGCCCATGGCTGGACGCTGCGTGGACTGGCCCGCGACACGGTCCTCGCGGCGTACCTGGCCCGCCCGGACCAGCGCACCTACGACCTCAACGACCTCGCGCTGCGCTACCTGCACCGGGAGCTGCGGGTGGAGGGGTCCGCCGACGGGCAGCTCACCCTGGACGGCCTGGGCGGCGCCGAGGACCAGGCTGAGCAGGCGTTGATGCTGCGTGCCCGTGCCACCGTCGATCTGGCGGTGGCGTTGGACGAGGAGTTGGACGCCGGTGGCCCGGACGCCGGCCGGCTGCTCGCCGAGGTCGAGCTGCCGCTGACCGCTGTCCTGGCGCAGATGGAGCGCACCGGCATCGCCGCCGACACCGACTACCTGTCGGAGCTGGAGGCCCGCTTCGCGGCGGACGTGAAGGCGGCGGCGCAGGCCGCCCACGCGGTCATCGGCCGCGAGTTCAACCTGGGCTCGCCCAAACAGCTACAGGAGATCCTGTTCGGCGAGCTGGACCTGCCCCGCACCAAGAAGATCAAGACCGGCTTCACCACCGACGCCGACGCGCTCCAGGGCCTCTACGTCCAGACCGGGCATCCGCTGCTTGAGCACCTGCTGCGCCACCGGGACGTGGCCCGGCTCAAGTCCACCGTGGACGGCCTGCTCAAGTCCGTCGCCGACGACGGCCGGATTCATACCACGTTCTTTCAGACCGTCGCGGCCACCGGGCGGCTCTCGTCGACCGACCCGAACCTCCAGAACGTGCCGATCCGCACCGAGGAGGGCCGGCTGATCCGGCGGTCCTTCGTCGTGGGCGACGGGTACGAGTCGCTGATGACCGCCGACTACAGCCAGATCGAGATGCGGATCATGGCGCACCTGTCCGAGGACACGGCGCTCATCGAGGCCTTCGGCTCCGGCGCCGACTTCCACGCCGCCACCGCCGCCTCGGTGTTCGGGGCGCCGTTGGAACAGGTCAGCGCGGAGCAGCGGCGCCGGATCAAGGCGATGAACTACGGCCTGGCATACGGGTTGTCGGCGTTCGGTCTCTCCAACCAGCTCGGCATCTCCACCGAGGAGGCCCGCAAGCTGATGGACGGATACTTCGAACAGTTCGGCGGCGTGCGCGACTACCTACGCGCCCTGGTCACCCAGGCCCGGCTGGACGGCTACACCTCGACGATGCTCGGCCGGCGCCGCTACCTGCCGGACCTGGTGAGCGACAACCGGCAGCGTCGGGAGATGGCGGAGCGGATGGCGCTCAACGCCCCGATCCAGGGATCGGCGGCTGACATCATCAAGGTGGCGATGCTGCGGGTCGACGCGGCGTTGCGGGCCGCGGACATGCGGTCCCGGCTGCTCCTGCAGGTCCACGACGAGTTGGTGCTGGAGATCGGCCCGGGGGAGCGGGAGACGTTGGAGGCGCTGCTCCGCCGGGAGATGGGCGGGGCGTGTGAGCTGTCGGTGGACCTGGAGGTGTCGGTGGGCGTCGGCAGGGATTGGGACACCGCCGCGCACTGACGCCGAGCCCGCCCGGCTGGGGCAGCCGGGTACGCTCGCCCCCGATGTCCTCACTGCGTGAACACCAGGACCCCACCCTGTCGCCGGGAGCCACCCGGGGGGCCGCCGGCCCGGCCCGCGGCGCTGAGGCCGTCGGGGAGTCAGGCCCGGCTCTGGCGCGCCCGCGGCCGGCGCGCACGTTGTTGGCGGCCGTCCGTCCGGACGTGCGGGCCGACCTGTACGGCTTCTACGACCAGCTGCGTGAGCGTGGGCCCTGCTACTGGGACCGCCCGCTGCGGTCCTGGGTGGTCACCAGCTACGAGCTGGCCAGCGCGCTAGCGGGGGACCCGCGGCTGTCGTCGGTGCGGTACCCGGACCTGGCGGCGGCGCCGGCGCCGCTGCGTCCGGTCGCCAGGGTCCTGTCCCACCAGATGATCTATGTGGACGCGCCGGCGCACCCGCGGATGCGGGGCACGGTGAGCCGGGCGTTCACCGCGCGTGCGATCGCCACCCTCCGGCCCCGGGTGTCGGCCCTGGTCGCCGAGCTGATCGACGCGGTGGCGCCGACCGGCCGGATGGATCTGGTCGCGGAGTTCGCCGAGCCACTGCCGGCCCGGGTGGTGTGCGACCTGCTGGAGGTGCCGCCGGCCGACCGGGAGCAGGTCGTCGCCTGGTCCCGGTCTCTGGCGACGGTGATCGGCAGCGCCAACGCGTCGCCGCCGGAGGCGCTCGCCGCAGCCGACGCCGTCGAACGCCTTTTCGCGTACTTCGACCGACGCTTCGCCACGCGCCCCGCCGACGCCGACGGTCCGCTGTCGGCGTTGCTGTCAGCGGCCGCCGCGGACCGGCTCTCCACCGACGAGCTGCTGGCGAACACGCTGCTGCTGTTGGTCGGCGGTCATGAGACGACGACCCACTTCATCGGCTGCGCGATGCTGGCCCTGTTCCGGCACCCGGCCGAGCGGGCCCGGCTGGCCGAACGGCCGGCGCTGTTGCCGGCGGCTGTGGAGGAGCTGATGCGCTACGACCCGCCAGCCCAGCTGTTGCTCCGACGCGCCACCGCGGACCTGGATCTGGGCGGCAACCGGGTCGCCGCCGGTCAGCCGATCCTCATCGTGGTGGGCGCGGTCAACCGCGATCCAGCCGCGTTCACCGAGCCGCATCGCCTCGACCTGGACCGCGGCGACGCCAGGCATCTGACGTTCGGTCACGGGGCGCATTTCTGCCTGGGCGCCCCGTTGGCGCGGCTGGAGGGGGCCATCGCGCTGGGTGAGCTGCTGCGACGGTTGCCGGACATCCGGTTGGCGACCGAGGACCTTGCCTGGCTGCCCAGCCTGGACTTCCGCGGCCTGCGGTCGCTGCCGGTCAGTTTCACGCCGGCGCCGGTCCGCCTGCCGGTTGTGGAGTGATCACGGTCACGGGGTGATCTGGGAGATCGGAATGCTGATCTCGAACGGCTCGGTCAGCTTGAGCGAGTCAGCGCTGTCGGCGACGAGTTCGTACTCGCGGTAGCCGCTGCGGCCGGGTCGGTCGCTGAGACGGTAGGCGTAGACGTGCACCGGGTCCTGCTCGATCCGCCAGTAGTGCCTGATGCCGGCGGCGGCGTACTCGCCGGGCTTGGCGAACCGGTCGGTCCGCCGGGTGCCTGGCGACACGACCTCGACGGCGATGACGACCTGGTCGGCGGTGACGAAGTGCCGGGCGCCGCTGCCGCCGGCACGTCGGACGATGACGTCGGGAATCCGCACGTCGCGTTCGGTGAGCGCGACGCTCATCCCGGCGGTGACCTTGTAGTCGGCGGGCGTGTGCGCCCGCAGCCACGACCACAGAAGGCTGACGATGTCCTGATGGTTTTCAGTCGGCGAGGGGGCCACGTGCAACACTCCGTCGACGAGCTCGACGCGCGGGGCGTCATGGGGGAGGGTGAGCAGGTCTTCAAGGGTGTGGTCGGCGCGGCGCTGGCGCGCCGGGTCGGGTTGCCACATGGCGGCGGCGCTGTCGAGCTCGGCGCCGATGAGCCCGGTGGGGCCCCGGGTCTCGGTTGCGGGGATCGGCTCGGCGGTCACGGCGGAAAGCTTACGCCGGTTGGGCTCTGTCGGGCGTCGGCTGCTCGGGCTTGACGCTGCAGAAGATGGCCGTTCCTGGGAACAGGCGCCCGCGCAGCGGGCTCCATTGTCCCCAGATTCCGTCATGTCCCTCGGGCCACTCGGGCTCGATGAGGTCGGTGAGCGCGAAACCGGCGGCGACCAGCTCGCGGATCCGGTCGCCGAGGGTCCGGTGTTGCTCGACGTAGGTGGGTTTTCCGGCGGCGTCGTGCTCCACGTACGGGCGCCGGTCGAAGTACGAATGTACCGCAAGGAGCCCGTTCTCCGATGGGTCGTCCAGGAAGATCCATCGCATGGGGTGGGTGACCGAGAAGACCCACTTCCCGCCGGGTCGCAGCACCCGGTGCGCCTCCCGCATGACGGCCTGCGAGTCCGCCACGAACGGGACCGCCCCGAACGCGGTGCAGACGATGTCGAACACGCCGTCGCGAAACGGCAGCGCTAGCGCGTCGGCCTGCGCCAACGGCACCCGCACGCCGCACCGCCGCCCGGCCGCGACGGCGTGCCGCAGCATCCCGTCGGACAGGTCCACGGCGACGGTCCGCGCCCCTTGGGCCACCAACCACCGGCCGGCCGATGCGGCGCCGCATCCCAGCTCCAGCACGTCGCGTCCGGCGACCGGGCCGAGCAGTCCGGCTGTCGCCTCGCGCAGGCCCTCAGGGCACCAGACGAAGTCGCAGTCGCCGAGGAACTCGCCGTGCTCGGCCTGGTAGGCGTCGGCGTCGGCGTCCCACCACCGGCGGCTGGCCAAGGCGCTCTCGGCGTCGCTGACGTGGCGACGCTCGACGCCAGGGCCGGCGGCGGGCTCCGGGGCAGTGTCGTGGGTCACTTCGTCACCGTACGGGGGAGACCTCGTGCCAGTGGTCTCCGGAGGCCTTGCGTGCTGTGGTATCGCGCACGGTAAGCTGTCCGATGCACTCGTGAATCGCGCGCCTCGGCAGGGAGTAGGCGCGCGGCAGGCAGGTTAGCCAGGCGGCAGGCAGGAGAGCCGGCCGGGCCGACGAGCCGGGCGTCACAGCCCGGGCGAGGTCAGGTCAGACAGCCAGGCACGGCATGGCGGCTGAGCAGGTTCGCGGGTGTGCACAGTCCTCGCGATACCCATTCCGTTCGGAGCAACAGCCCACATGACGAGCAGCATCGAGGCCACCTCGAGCGCCAACAAGATCACTTTCGACGACATCGGCTCTGAGGAAGCGTTTCTCGCCGCGATCGACGAGACGATCAAGTACTTCAATGACGGCGACATTGTCGAAGGCACCGTCGTCAAGGTCGATCGGGACGAGGTCCTGCTCGACATCGGCTACAAGACCGAGGGCGTCATCCCCTCGCGCGAGTTGTCGATCAAGCACGATGTCGACCCCGCTGAGGTGGTGTCGGTTGGCGACGAGATCGAGGCCCTGGTTCTCCAGAAGGAGGACAAGGAAGGCCGTCTGATCCTCTCGAAGAAGCGGGCGCAGTACGAGCGCGCCTGGGGCACCATCGAGAAGATCAAGGAAGACGACGGCGTCGTCCGCGGCTCTGTCATCGAGGTCGTCAAGGGTGGTCTCATCCTGGACATCGGCCTGCGTGGCTTCCTGCCGGCCTCGCTGGTGGAGATGCGCCGGGTGCGTGACCTCCAGCCGTACGTCGGCCGCGAGCTCGAAGCGAAGATCATCGAGTTGGACAAGAACCGCAACAACGTGGTCCTGTCCCGCCGCGCCTGGCTGGAGCAGACCCAGTCCGAGGTCCGCACGGAGTTCCTCAACAAGCTCCAGAAGGGCCAGGTCCGCAAGGGTCAGGTCTCCTCGATCGTCAACTTCGGCGCCTTCGTCGATCTGGGCGGCGTGGACGGCCTCGTGCACGTCTCCGAGCTGTCGTGGAAGCACATCGACCACCCGTCCGAGGTCGTCGAGGTCGGCCAGGAGGTCGAGGTCGAGGTCCTGGACGTCGACCTGGACCGCGAGCGGGTCTCGCTGTCGCTCAAGGCGACGCAGGAAGACCCGTGGCGCCAGTTCGCCCGGACCCACGCGATCCAGCAGATCGTGCCTGGAAAGGTCACCAAACTGGTGCCGTTCGGCGCGTTCGTGCGGGTTGACGACGGCATCGAGGGCCTGGTCCACATCTCCGAGCTGGCCGAGCGGCACGTCGAGATCCCGGAGCAGGTCGTCCAGGTCGGTTCCGAGGTCATGGTCAAGGTCATCGACATCGACCTTGAGCGTCGCCGGATCTCGCTGTCGCTCAAGCAGGCCAACGAGGGCTTCCAGGAGGGCGAGGAGCACTTCGACCCGACCCTCTACGGCATGGCCGCCACCTACGACACCGAGGGTAACTACATCTACCCTGACGGTTTCGACCCGGAGACGGGCGAGTGGCTCGAAGGCTTCGACAAGCAGCGCGAGGAGTGGGAGCGGCAGTACGCCGAGGCCCGCACCCGCTGGGAGGCCCACACCAAGCAGGTTGTGGCGTCCCGCGAGGCCGAGGCTGAGGCTCCCGAGGCGGCAGCCGCCGGAGTCACGACGACCAGCAGCAGCAGTGCTACCAGCACCAGCAGCAGCTCGTCGTCCGCTCCGGCCCGCGTCGCGGAGGAGCCGGCCGGCACGCTGGCCACCGACGAGGCGCTCGCGGCTCTGCGCGAGAAGCTCGCCGGCGGCAAGTGATCCGCGCCTAGCGACACCCCGAGCCCCTGTCCGCAGCGCTGCGGACAGGGGCTCGGTCCTTCCGGCGGTCTGGCGGCCGGCCTAGCCGCCGATGACGGTGATGAGAGTCATCGTTCCGCTGGCCGCGTACCAGCCACTCACCACGACCGCCGCCGCCGCCGTCGCCGCGGCGGTGCGGCGCGCAAGTCTCGGCTGTTCCCCGGCGGCGCGGTGCGAGCCCGGGAGCTGGGCCTCGAACAGCCCGAAGTGCCGTAGCCCCGGCGTGCCGATCCGGTGCCGGCCGGCGCCGGCCGCGGTGGCCAGCACCGACATGTCGCCGCCGGTGTCGGCTGAGCCCGACCGTTGCCGGCCTACCACCGCGCCAGCTCTGGCCCGGCCAGCCGCTGTCACGTCCACATCGTTGATCAGGCTGACGATCACGTACGTACGCTGAGGCGTCATCCGAGGTCCCTTCGAGGTTCTTGATCGCACGGTAGGGCCCGGGGCGGCCCGAAATGCTGATCGAGAGCCCGCGTCACCCGATCAGGACACCGGGGCACGAATGGGGTTGACTGGTGGCCGTGTTGACCATTGGACTGACCGGCGGGATCGGGGCCGGCAAGAGCACGGTTGCCAGGCGTCTGGGCGCATTGGGCGCTGTGGTCATCGATGCTGACGTGGTGGCGCGGGACGTCGTCCGGGCCGGCGGGGACGGGCTCGCCGAGGTCGTCGCCGCGTTCGGGTCGCGGGTCGTCGGCGCCGATGGCGAGCTCGACCGCGTCGCCCTCGGGGCGATCGTCTTCGCTGACGCCGACCGGCGGGCTCTCCTTGAGCGCATCATCCACCCCCGGGTCCGGGAGCGCGCCGAGCGGCTGGAGCGTTCGGCGCCGGCTGACGCGATCGTCGTCCACGACATTCCGCTGCTGGTAGAGAGCGGCCAGGCGGCGGCGTTCCCACTGGTGATCGTGGTCGCCGCGACCGTGGAGACCAGGGTGGCCCGCCTCATCCGCCACCGCGCCATGCCCGCCGGGCAGGCCCGGGCCCGCATCGACGCTCAGGCCAGCGACGCCGACCGGCTGGCGGCCGCGGACGTCGTGCTTCGCAACGATGGGCCGGTCGATGCGCTCGACGAGTCTGTGGACCGGCTCTGGAACGAGCGGCTGCTCCCGTTCGAGGCGAACCTCCGTCGCGGGCAGTCACCGCCCCGCCCCGAACCACTGGTGGTCGTCCCCCTGGATCCATCCTGGCCCGAGCAGGCCGCGCGCCTCATCGCCCGGCTCCGTCGGGCGCTGGGCGCGGCGGTGGTCCGGGCCGATCATGTGGGTCCCACCGCGGTGGGACGTCCGGCCGTCGACGTGCTCGACATCCAGGTGGTGACGCCCTCGGTCGAGACGGCGCGGGCTGGAGTCGCCCGGTGCGCCGGAATCGGGCTCGTCCCGGACGGAGCCGGAGCCTCCGCGGACCGGGAGCAGGTGCTGGGGCGTCTCCGGGAGGCCGACCCGGGACGGCTGGTCAACGTTCGCCTGGTTCCGCGGCAGTCCCCGTTGTGGGCCGACGAACTACGGCTACGCGACTGGCTGCGCGCCGATCCCGATGGCCGTGGCGACGCCTCGGCGGACGGTTACGCGCAGGCACGGGCCTGGGCTGAGCGGCGTGGTTGGAGTCCGTGAGCGGTGGGGCGCTCGCGGCGACCGAACGCGGTGCGCTCACCGGGGAGTGGTCCCCAGGGCTGCAAACTCGCTACGGGCCACGTCTCAACAGGCAGCCCGATCGGCCGCCGCGAGCGGTCCGCGCATCACCGTAGCCATCTGGGCGACCCGACACAATCGGTTAATCGACGGTGATCGGGCCTGGTCCGGGCCGCCGGCCGGTGTCGGACCCGCGGCGTAGGTTGGGTCCATGCCGTCGCACAACCGATCCCGCGCCACGAGCCCCGCCACCGATCCGGCGCCCACCGGCGCGTTGACGCCCGCGTCGATCCCGCGGCTGGACGGCGAGTTCCGGGTGGTGAGCGACTACGTGCCCGCCGGTGACCAGCCGACCGCGATCGCTGAGCTGACCCGTCGGGTCCGGGCCGGCGAGCGGCACAATGTCCTGCTCGGCGCGACCGGCACCGGCAAGAGCGCGACGACCGCCTGGCTCGTCGAGAAGCTGCAACGCCCGACGCTGGTGCTCGCGCCGAACAAGACCCTCTGCGCGCAGCTGGCCAAGGAGTTCCGGGAATTGATGCCGCACAACGCGGTGGAGTACTTCGTGTCGTACTACGACTACTACCAGCCCGAGGCGTACATCCCGCAGACCGACACCTATATCGAGAAGGACTCCTCGATCAACGAGGAGGTCGAGCGGCTGCGTCACTCGGCGACGATGTCCCTGCTGACGCGTCGGGACGTGATCGTCGTGGCGACGGTGTCCGCGATCTACGGCCTCGGCACGCCGCAGGAGTACCTGGAACGGGCGGTGAAGGTCCGCGTCGGCGGCGAGATCGACCGCGACACGCTGCTGCGCCGGCTGGTCGACATCCAGTACGCCCGTAACGACGTCGCGTTCCAGCGCGGCACGTTCCGGGTCCGCGGCGACACTCTGGAGATCATCCCGGCGTACGAGGAGCTGGCGATCCGGGTCGAGCTGTTTGGCGATGAGATCGAGAAGCTGTCCTACCTGCACCCGCTGACCGGCGATGTGATCAAGGAGGTTGATCAGCTGCTCATCTTCCCGGCCAGTCACTACGCAGCCGGGCCGGAGCGGATGGAACGGGCGATGGCGGGCATCGAGGCCGAGTTGACGCCGCGGTTGGAGGAGCTGGACCGGCAGGGCAAGCTGCTGGAGTCGCAACGGCTTCGGATGCGCACCACCTATGACATCGAGATGATGCGGCAGGTCGGTTTCTGCTCCGGCATCGAGAACTATTCGCTGCACATCGACGGGCGCGAGTCAGGCAGCCCGCCGCACTGTCTCCTGGACTACTTCCCCGACGACTTCCTCACCGTCATCGACGAGTCGCATGTGACGATCCCGCAGATCGGCGCGATGTTCGAAGGCGACGCCTCCCGTAAGCGGGTCCTGGTGGAGCACGGTTTCCGGCTGCCCAGCGCCCAGGACAACCGGCCGCTGCGGTTCGACGAGTTCCTCGAACGCGTCGGCCAGATGGTCTTCCTGTCGGCCACCCCCGGCAACTGGGAGATGGCACAGGCCCAGGGCGAGTTCGTCGAGCAGGTGATCAGGCCCACCGGACTGGTCGACCCGCAGGTCGTGGTCAAGCCGACCAAGGGGCAGATCGACGACCTCATGGACGAGATCCGGACCCGGGTGGAGCGGGACGAACGGGTCCTGGTCACCACGTTGACCAAGAAGATGGCCGAGGATCTCACCGACTACCTGCTGGAGCACGGCATCCGGGTGCGTTATCTGCATTCCGAGGTCGACACGCTGCGCCGGGTGGAGCTGCTCAGCGAGCTGCGTAAGGGCGAGTTCGACGTCCTCGTCGGGATCAACCTCCTGCGTGAGGGCCTCGATCTCCCGGAGGTGTCGCTGGTGGCGATCCTCGACGCCGACAAGGAGGGCTTCCTGCGTAGCGGCCGGTCGCTGATCCAGACGATCGGTCGGGCCGCCCGTAACGTGTCGGGCGAGGTCCACATGTACGCCGACAAGATCACGCCGTCGATGGCGGACGCGATCGCGGAGACGAACCGGCGTCGGGACAAGCAGATCGCGCACAACGAGGCCAACGGCATCACGCCGGCGCCGCTACGCAAGAAGATCCACGACATCCTCGACGACATCTACCGCGACGCCGAGGACACCGAGAGCGCCCTGGGCGGGCATGGTCCCGGCGGCGCGATCGTCGGCGGCGCCGGACGGCAGGTCAGCCGGGGCAAGGGCCCGGTCCCGGAGACGCGTTCGCGCGGCCGCGGCCAGGTGACGCCGTCGCGGGCGGGCATGGCCCGGGCGGATCTGGCGGCTCTGATCCAGGAGCTGAACGAGCAGATGCTAGCGGCGGCCCGGGAGCTTCAGTTTGAGCTGGCCGCCCGGATCCGTGACGAGGTCAGCGATCTGAAGAAGGAGCTGCGTGGCATGGACGCCGCCGGGGTGAAGTGAGCCCTGGCCGCGTCGGGCGACCCGCGCCGGTTCAGCCCACATCGGCGACGTGCTCGACCTGCGGCGGGGCGGCGAAGTGCTGGCCCACGATGGCACGCCACTGCGTGAACCGCTCGGTGGAACGGAAGCCGACCTCGTGGGCGGCGATGCTTTCCCACTCGACCAGCAGCACGAACTGACTGGGCGTCTCGACGCCGCGGGTCATCCGCGCGCTGAGGCAGCCGGGGGACTCCGTCAGCAGGGGCCGGGCGCGCCGGTACCCGTCGGCGAACTCGTCCTCGCGGCCGGCGATGATCTCGAATCGTGCGATCTCCATAATCACAGCGGCGAGTCTGCCAGCACCGCGGCTCGTCCGCCGATCAGGCTCAGCCCTCGGTGGGCTCGCCGTGTCGCTTGCCCGACCGCGACCCACACCTGCGCACTAGCTACCTAGGACGCTCAAAGGGTGTGACCTGCGCGCTACCCTCGCCTGATGGCCGAACCTCGACGCCTGATGGCCGCACCCTGGAGCCCTACCGGCGCCGGCGTGCTCTGCCTACCCTCCGGCCGCCTGGTCCGTGGCCGGGCGCTGAGCGAGACGGCGTCCCCGGAGCCGCTCCCCACCTTCGGGGTGTACCTGCTCGGTTCCGTACCACCCCCGATGGCCTGGCAGAGTCGCTGGGTGCGGTGCCGGGACTTCTGGGTTCCGGGGCTGGACGACGCGCGGACTGCCTTCGTCGAGGCGTGGGAGCGCGCGGACACGGAACGGGTCGAGGTGGCCTGCGGAGGCGGTGTGGGCCGCACCGGACTCGGACTGGCCTGCGTCGCCATCCTCGACGGCCTCGCGCCGGGGAAAGCGGTCGCGTTCGTCCGTCAGCGGTATCACCCCCGCGCCGTCGAGACGCCGTGGCAGCGGCGCTTCGTCGCGCGCTTCCGCCGTCGGTAGTCTCTCGATCGCGGCTGATGCCACGCGCCCGTCTCGGCCTACGTCGTGCTCCCGCCACACGGGTGCGTGTGATCACTCCACCTCCCCGTGCGGGGGAGGCGGCCGGTGGGTGACAATGGCCGGGACAACGGGAGGGGAGTATCCCTCGCGGCGGTGTCGTCAACACGGACTCTGACCACCTGGTCAGGCCCGGCGCCGCCGGTCGTGGCCAGCCACGGCGGGAGAGACCTCCGACAGTCACGAAGGATCGCATGGCCGGGACGCGGACGACCGTGTCCTGGCAGCGCTGTGTCTGCCGGAGGGTTTTCTATGCATGTCTCGACCGTCGCCTGGGTTGTTACGCTCGTCGCCGTCGTCGTCCTGCTCGCCATCGACCTGCTCATCGTGGGGCGCCGCCCGCACGAGCCGTCGATGCGGGAGTCGTCCACCTGGGTCGCCGCCTATGTGACGCTCGCTGTGGCCTTCGGCGCGGGCATCTGGCTCTTCTACGGGGCCCGGTACGCGGGTGAGTTCTACGCCGGTTGGCTGACCGAGTACAGCCTGTCCGTCGACAACCTCTTCGTGTTCGTGATCATCATGAGCAGGTTCGCGGTGCCACGGGAGTACCAGCAGAAGGTGCTCATGATCGGCATCATTCTGGCGCTGCTGCTGCGTGGCCTGTTCATCGCGGCCGGCGCGGCGCTGATCAGCCAGTTCGTCTGGGTGTTCTACATCTTCGGCGCGTTCCTGATCTACACGGCGATCGGCCTTGCCAAGCATGGCGAGGACGAGGCCGACGACTACAAGGAGAACATCCTCATCCGGTGGAGCCGGCGGGCGCTGCGGGTCGGCCCGGCCTATGACGGCGCCAGGCTGACCACCACCGACAGCCTCGGTCGGCGGATGTTCACCCCGATGCTCATTGTCATGATCGCAATCGGCACGACCGACCTCATCTTCGCCCTGGACTCGATCCCGGCGATCTTCGGTCTCACCAACGAGGCGTACCTCGTCTTCACCGCGAACGTGTTCGCGCTGATGGGCCTGCGGCAGCTCTACTTCCTGCTCGGCGGCCTGTTGGACCGCCTGGTGTACCTGTCGCTCGGACTGGCTGTGGTGCTCGGGTTCATCGGCGTCAAACTGATCATGGACGCGATCGCCGAGAACAACGTTCCGTTCATCAACGGCGGCGAGAAGGTCACCTGGATGCCGCACATCCCGATCTGGCTCTCCCTGTCCATCATCATCGGCACGCTGACCACGGCGGCCGTCGCCAGCCTGATCAAGACCCGCCGTGACTCCCGCAACGGCATCACCGCGGCCTGACCGGGCGGCGGCGCGTCCCCCGCCGTCGCGCGGCGTCCGTCCCGCCGACGACCCGTCGCCTACGACGCCTGACCCGTCTCGGTCAGGCGTCGTAGGCGTCCTGCAACGCTCTGATGTCGAGCTTGCGCATCCCGAGCAGCGCGGTCATCATCCGCGCCGTCCGGGCCGGTTCCCCGTCCCGGAGCAACGCATTGATCGCGGTCGGCACCAGTTGCCACCACAGTCCGAACCTGTCCCTGATCCACCCGCACTGGCCCTCGTCACCGTCGGCGCCCAGCCGGGACCACAGGTCGTCCAGCTCCTCCTGGTCCTGACAGTCGACACTGAGCGAGATCGCCTCGGTGAAGGTGAACCGTGGACCGCCGTTGAGCGCCATCAGCTCCTGGCCGGCAATCTGGAACGTCACCGTCAGCACCGTGCCCGGCTCACCGGGGCCTGCCTCGGTGTAGCGGACGACATCGAGGATCTTCGAGTCCGGGAAGATTGAGGTGTAGTGCTCGGCGGCCACCATCGCCTGCGTGTCGAACCACAGGCAGGGCTTGATCTTCTGCATCGCGCGCTCCTCACCAGATGACTGTCCTCACCACGCTAAGGCGCCGTGCGACCACGCCAGCGCGATGGCAGCAATCGGGGCGGGTCGGCGCGGGCGGCGAACGCCACCGCCGACCCGCCCCGCAGGACGCTGGTGATCAGCCCTGGTGCTTGCGGCGGGCCGCCATCCGGCCGCGCTGGGTCTGGTCCAGCACCACCTTGCGGATGCGCACCGCTGCCGGGGTGACCTCAACGCACTCGTCGTCGCGGCAGAACTCCAACGCCTGCTCCAGCGACAGCCTGCGTGGCGGGATGACCTTCTCGGTCTCGTCGGAGCTGGAGGCCCGCATATTGGTGAGCTTCTTCTCCTTGGTGATGTTGACGTCCATGTCGTCGGCGCGCGAGTTCTCACCGACGATCATGCCCTCGTACACCTCGGTGGTGGGCTCCACGAACAGCTGGCCGCGCTCCTGCAGGTTGAGCATGGCGAAGGACGTCACGACGCCGGTGCGGTCGGCGACGAGCGAGCCGTTGTTGCGGGTGCGCAGCTCGCCGAACCACGGCTCGTAGGTCTCGAAGACGTGGTGGGCAATGCCGGTGCCGCGGGTCTCGGTGAGGAACTCGGTCCGGAAACCGATAAGACCCCGGGCCGGGATGAGCCACTCCATCCGGATCCAGCCGGTGTTGTGGTTGGTGTACTGCTCCATCCGGCCCTTGCGGGTGGCCAGCAGCTGGGTGATCGCGCCCATGTGCTCCTCGGGGGAGTCGATCGTCAGCCGCTCGACCGGCTCGCAGGTCTTGCCGTCGATCTGCCGGGTGACGACCTGCGGCTTGCCGACGGTCAGCTCGTAGTTCTCCCGGCGCATCTGCTCGACCAGGATCGCCAGCGCCAGCTCGCCCCGGCCCTGAACCTCCCACGCGTCGGGGCGCTCGGTCGTCAGGATCCGCAGCGAGACGTTGCCGACCAGTTCCTTGTCCAGCCGGTCTTTGACCATCCGGGCGGTGACCTTGGCCCCCTTGACCCTGCCGACCAGCGGCGAGCTGTTGGTGCCGATGACCATGGAGATCGCGGGCTCGTCCACGGTGATGAGCGGCAGCGCGACCGGGTTCTCCGGGTCGGCCAGCGTCTCGCCGATCATGATGTCCGGGATGCCGGCGATGGCGATGATGTCACCGGGGCCGGCGCTGTCGGCCGGCTTGCGCTCCAAGCCGTCGGTCATGAGCAGCTCGGAGACGCGCACGGTGCTCGTGGTGCCGTCGGTCTTGCACCAGGCGGCGGTCTGGCCCTTGCGGATGACTCCCTCGCGCACCCGGCACAGCGCCAGGCGGCCCAGGAACGGCGACGCGTCGAGGTTCGTCACGTGGGCCTGCAACGGCGCGCCCTCGGTGTACACCGGCGCCGGGATCGTGTCGAGCAGGGTGCGGAAAAGCGGTTCGAGGCTGTCGCTGTCGTCGGGGACCTTGCCGTCCTCGGGCTTGAGCAGCGAGGCGACCCCGTCGCGGGCGCAGGCGTAGATGATCGGGAACTCGATCTGGGCCTCGTCGGCGTCCAGGTCCAGGAACAGCTCGTAGGTCTCGTCGACAACCTCGGAGATCCGGGCGTCCGGACGGTCGACCTTATTGATCACCAGAATGATCGGCAGGCGGGCCTTGAGCGCCTTGCGCAGCACGAACCGGGTCTGCGGCAGCGGACCCTCGGAGGCGTCCACCAGCAGGATGACGCCGTCGACCATGGTGAGGCCGCGCTCGACCTCGCCGCCGAAGTCGGCATGGCCCGGAGTGTCGATGATGTTGATCGTGACCGGCTCGCCCTCGACGGGCACGTACCGGATGGCCGTGTTCTTGGCCAGGATGGTGATGCCCTTTTCCCGTTCCAGATCGCCCGAGTCCATGACCCGGTCAGTCAGTTCGGCGCGCTCGGAGAACGCTCCGCCCTGACGCAGCATCGCGTCGACGAGCGTGGTCTTGCCGTGGTCGACATGCGCGACGATGGCGACGTTACGAAGATCAGGACGGGTTTTCTGCATGGCCCCATCCTCGCCGGTCGTCGCCGGCCAGTGTGCGGCGGGTCGGAATCTGCGCCCGGGACGGCGCTGGCGTCACCGCGCGTCCTGTGGGGGCAAAACCGGCAAAGTCCTCATTTTGTCGCCGATCACCCATAGCATCGGCGAATTGAGGGCCCCGTCCGCCGGCGGCCCACGACCGAAGGCGGAAGGGAACGCATGCGGTTGCTCACGATGCTGTCCGTCGCCGCGGTGGCCGCGACCATCGTCGCCGCCGACCTGGTGGCCGTTCGAGATGCCGCGCAGGCCGCCCCGCGTCGCAGCGCCACCATCGCCGCCGCCGGCGCGTCGCTGAGCCTTCGCGCCGGCCCGACCACCGGGCACCGCGTCGTCGGCCAGGTCGCGCACGGCGTCCGTGTCGGCGTCCTGTGCCAGGTCTACGGGCAGGGGATCGCCGGTCCGGTCCGCCGTAGCGGTTTCTGGAACCGACTGTCCACCGGCGGGTACCTCTCCGACGGTTTCGTCCAGTGGCGTCCCAACCGGGTGGTCGCCTGGTGCGGCGGCGACGGCCGCCGCGCGCTCGGCCACGCCACCACCACGATCATGATGCGCCGCGGTCCCGGCCTGGCCTCCGCCCCGGCTGGGCGGCTTCTGCGCGGCACCTCCGTCGGCGTCCGCTGCCAGCGCTGGGGCCAGCGGATCCGGGGTCCCTACGGCGCCACCAACTCCTGGTATCTGCTCACCAACGGCCGCTACGCCCCGGCGGCGTTGATCCGCTGGTCGCCGAGCGTGCCGGTGCTGCCGTGGTGCGGCCAGGCGCCGTGGACCGCGCCCCCGGGGACCGCGGCGTTCGTCCTGCGGGTCGCCGGCGGCGCCCGGGCCAGCTACCGGGCGTACCGGGTGCCCGCCTCGGTGACCATCGCCCAGGCGATCCTGGAATCTGGCTGGGGACGCAGCCTGCTCACCCGTCGCGACCACAACTACTTCGGGATGAAGTGTTTCGGCGCCCCGGGCGGTATCGCCGTCGGTTGTCGCAGTTACGCCACCACCGAATGCGGCAAGGGCCGGTGCTGGCGGACGCGCGCCTCGTTCCGGGCGTATCCCAGTCTCACCGGCTCGATGGTCGATCACGGACGGGCGCTGCGCCAACGCCCGCGCTACCGGGGCGCGTTCCGGTACACCCGGAGTCCGAACCAGTTCGCGGTGGCCATCCACCGGGCCGGCTACGCCACCGGCCCTACCTACTCCAGCAACCTCATCCGCATCATGCGTTCCTACAACCTGTACCGCTTCGACCGCTGACGACGGGCGGCGGCCACAGGCGCGGGCGCTCAGGCCGGGGAGCTCACATTCCGGCCCTCAACGGCGGGGGAGCGCCGTCGTCGGGTCGGCCCGGTGAGCGTTCCGGCCGGACCAGCGGCAGCACCGGCCCGGCCCCGGATCACGGCGAGCCGTTCGGCGAGGTGGGCGGCGTGCGCGGCGGAGACCTGCGCGGCGATGGCCTGGCCGACGAGGCTCGCCCGGTGCGAGACCGGGCCTTCGGGCGACTCGACGAGCAGGTGCGCGTGCGCGAGGTGGTCGACGGCAGCCAGGATCTCCGGCAGCGGCAGCGACGCCAGCTCCCGCAGCTCGCCGATCGACAGCGGGCCGAGGATCGCGGTGAGGCGCAGCAGCTCCCAGGCCGCTGGCGGCAGTGGCCGCGTCCGGACCCGGGCTACGTGCAGGGCCACCGACTCGGCTACCGCAGGCGGGTGCCCGGCGGCGCCGACGAGGGCTGGAACTCCGCCCGTGCGCTCCCACAGTCCGTCGGTTCCCGCCAGGTCCGCGGCCGTGAGCGGCGACAGCCGCAGCACCACGTCGGCGCCGAGGTTGGCCACCGGGCGCCCCGCCAGCGCGGACGGATACCGGTAGGCCAGCACCAGGCGCAGCTCCGGAACCTGATGCCGCAGCCAGGACAGCTCGGTGACACTGTCGGGATCCAGGTCGGCGGCGTCGTCCACGGCCAGCACCAACGGCCCGGACCCGGTCAACGCGGTGGCCACCCGTTCCAGCTCGTCAACGGTGAGGCCGCGTCGCTGGGCCATCGCCGCGTCGACGACGTCCCGGGCGGCGGCGCCCGCGTCGATGGCTCCGAGCGCGGAGCGGAGCCAGGCCAGCCGGAGGCTGTCGGGGCTGTCGGGTCCCGGCCCCCTGCCGACCCCGACGCGGCCAGGCCGGCGGGCGGCGACGGCGGCCAGCAGCGCCGACTTGCCGGCGCCGATCGGACCGACCAGATGCACCACCGGTGTGGTCCGGTCGCCGAGGATCAGCTCAAGCTCGGTCTGCCGGCCGATGAAGTCGGGATCGGGGGCTTCGGCGGGTCTGGCCGCCAGAGTGGGGCGGGACTGCCCGTCGCCGCGCCTGGCCCGGATCTGGTCACGAAGGGCGACGGTCTCGGCGGACGGGGTCACGTCCAGCTCGGTCGCCAGCGCCTGGCGGCAGCGGTCGAACCAGCGCAGGGCGTCATCGGTGCGCTCCAACGCGGCGGCGGCTCGCATCGCCACCCGGTAGGGCTGCTCGGAGTACGGGTCCATGGCGATCGCGTCCTGGGCGAGTCGCAGCGCCCGGGCGGGCTCGCCGTCGAGCGCCGCCTCGGCCAGCTCCCGTAACGATCCCAGCAGGTGGTCGCGCACCTCGCCGCGGACGCCGGCCGCCCAGTCGGCGTACTCGTCGTCGAGGAAGGGCAGGTCGGTGGCGAGGTCGAGGATCTGCCGGCGGCACGCCAGCCGTTGCTGCCCGCCCGGCGGCTGCGTCTCGGCCTCCCGGGCCAGGGTCCGTAGCAGCGCGAGATCCAGGGACGCCCGCTCGGTGGCGAACAGGTAACCGGCGGAGCGGGTGACGATGAACGAGGCGGAGGTTGGCTGACCCGGCTCCAGCGTGCGGCGGATCAGCGAGACGTAGTGTTCCAGCGCGGCGACGTGGTTGCCGGGCAGGTCCTCGCCCCAGACGGCGTCGGCCAGCGCGTCCTTGGACTGGGGGCGGTCGTGCCGGGCTGCCAGGACGCTGAGCACCTGGCGGGCGCGTCGGGGAAGATCCTCGACAGCGAGTGCCCGCCCCGCGTGGTCGTAGGCGGACAGTCGACCTAGTACCTGAACCCGCACGTCGCGTCCTCTCGTCGATGGCTGGGCGCAGGCGGGCGCTGCGCCGCCGGCGGCACGCCTGTGTCACGTCCAGTAGTTCGGCTGACGCGGCGGGGACCGTAGAACTCTCAGGTCCCGCCGGCTCAGCGTCGCCACACCGGGGCCACAGGCCAGCGTGCGATCGTCGCGGCACACCGCGTCTGAGCTGGGTCGGCGGTGCGCGCGGCGGGAGGTGCGGATGAGGCGTCACGACCGTCCGCCGTACCCGGCCCGCGTGGTCGCCGCCCGGGCTGGGTCCGCCACCGGGCCCACCCGCCGTGGCAGCGGCGCCGGCGAGGTGACCCGGATCCGGTCAGCGGGTCAGCCGGATCGGCTGGATCGGCGGTTGGTCACGGGAGTCGTGCTGGCGCTGTTCGGGGCCTGGCTGCTCATCGGGTCGGCGAGCCCCCGGAGCGCGCCGCCGGCGCCTGCCGGGCCGGTGTCGGCCACGGGCGGAATCCGGATCGACCGCGTCGCCGGAGTCCGTAGGCCTCAGACCGCCACTGCGGCCACCGGCCGGGCGCCGCTGCGACGGGTGAGCATCACGGTCACCCTGGGCGCCGGGCCGCTGGACCCGATGAGCTACGCGGCCGAGGACTTCGGGCTGCGGGTCGCCGGCGAGCGCCTCACCCCCTACCGGGTGGACGTGCCGGGCCGTAGGCTGCCGCCCGGGTCCCGCCTCACCGGCGAGGTCGTGTTCGACGTGCCGCGGTCAGCGCGCTCCGCGGAGCTGACTCTCGACGGCGTCGCCGTCGGCCAGGTGACGTTGCCGGCCGCCGGCGACTGAGCGAGGGCGGCAGCGGGCGGTGGATGTGCCCAGGTGGCCGGTTTAGTACGGTGAGACCCGACCGCGGGTCGATGAGGGCTGCGACGGCGGCGCCGATACTGGAGGCAAAACGTGAGCGAGCACAAGCGGGCGTCGGCGACGGGCGCGGCGCGTCGGATCGCCGAGGAGATGGCGGCCAAGCACGCGGCTGAGGCTCGTCGGCGGCGCAACGCCTGGATCGGCGCGGCCGGCGCCGCGATCGTGGTCGCGGGCGTGATCGCCGGGGCGTTCTGGCTCGTCGGGTCCGACGAGCCGGCCAAGCCGGCCGCGGCGCCCAGCCCCCAGGCCCCGCAGGAGGAGCCGCCGGCGCCCACGGTGGAAACCCCGCCGGCGCTCAAGGACAAGCCGAAGGTGACGGCCGGCACGGGCGCGGTGACCGCGCTGAAGGTGACGCCGGTGGTTCAGGGCACTGGCCCGGCGGTCAAGTCGGGCCAGACCATCACGGTCAACTATGTCGGTGTGACCTATAAGGACGGCAAGGAGTTCGACTCCTCGTGGAAGCGGGGCGAGCCGGCGTCCTTCGGCATCGGAGTCGGTCAGGTTATTCCGGGTTGGGACAAGGGCCTTGTCGGCGTGAAGGTCGGCAGCCGCGTGCAGCTCGACATCCCTGCCGCCATGGCGTACGGCGAGACCGCTGTGGGTGGGCGTCCCGGCGGCACGCTGCGTTTCGTGGTGGATGTTCTCAGCGCCGAGGACTGACCCGGCCATGACGCCGGCGCCGGACTGTCGGCGCCGGCGTCGGCAGTCAGGTGACTGTCGATAGCGCCTGGTAGGCGCAGGATCACCGCTGGTCGGTGTTGCCATTGTGGTCGATAAATGGTGTGCCGCCGGGTACTGGCGGCCACCGTTCTCGCGGGTAAGCTATCGCCGATCGTCAATTCGTTCGGCGTGTCCACGAGGGGAGCCGTGATGAGGATGTCGTTGTCGGCGCTGCGGCGCCTGGTCGTCGGCGGCGCTGTCGTCTCCGCGATCGTCGCCGGCGGGCTCGCTCCCGCCACGGCGGCGCCGCGGGCCGGCGTTGAGACGCTGGGCACGCCGCGTCCGATCACCCGGGCGTTCGCCTACCCGCTCACGCCGGGCGACGAGGGTTGGGAGCGCCTGACCACCCACCGTGAGATGGTCGAAGCCACCCAGCTCCCGGCCGAGACGGCCCGGCAGATGAGCACCGAAGCGCTCGTGGAGACGGTTCTCGACTACCCGTTGTTCCTTGACGTCAAGGCGTTCAACAGCGACCAGCAGGGCCTGGACCGGGTGGCGCGCCGGTTCAACGGTTTCGCCGAGCTTTTCCGACGCGACGACGCCGGCGCGGTGCTGCTGCCACGGTACGAGGCGTTCGAGCCGACCGGCGCCGGCCCGCGCGCCGCCGACCGCGGCGAGCGTCAGCTCGACGGTTGGAAGCTCGAGCTGCTGCTCGCCCAGCCGCAGGTGTTGTCGACCCTCGCTCCGGACCGGTTGGACGCGGCGTTGGCCGCCGGGGTCCGTGTATACGACGGCAAGGTCGCCGCCCGCGCCGACTATGGCGCCGCCGGCCTCCAGCCCACCGGCCTGCTCATGGGCAGGGCGTTGGCTGCCCGGGACGGTTGGGACTGGCGCCGGTCGGCGTTTCTGACCACCGGTCGCGGTCCGGACGCCGCGCCGGCTCAGGTCCGCGCCGCGGCGGCTGGAACTGGCCGGGACCGTGGTCGGCCGCCGGCCGACCTGGTCTCCCCGGCCCGGTTGGGGAAGGTGCAGACCCCTAACGGCAGCTCGATCGAAGTCGAGCAGCGGTCCGAGGACCTCACCGATGTGCAGCTGCGCAACTACCACACCTATGTAGCGAGCCTGTATCCGAGGGCGGCGCGGGAGACGTCGGCGAGCCGTCGTTACAACTGCCACTCGTACGCGTGGCACAGCCAGGCGCCATCCAACAACAGTTGGATGATGAGCCCGGGCGACGACATCTACTGGCAGGACGGCAGCTACCAGATCTGGCGGCGGAATCTGCCCTATCTGCCAGGTATGCGCTGGTCGTGGGGGAGCGATGATCATTCGGGCTTCGAGGTCGGCAAGTCCGGCCGGGTCCGCTCCAAGTGGGGCGAGCTGCCGGTGATGACGCATTCGTGGGAGTACAGCCCGTACGAGGACGCTGCGGTCAACCGGTACTACAAGGCCTGACGCCGGCCGGTCGCGCTGGCGTCCGTGACGGCGGTACGGCATGGTGTCCCGATGAGCGCCGACGTCGTCATCACGATCGTGTGTGGCCTGGCCATCCTTTTGGGGACGATCGGCGTGGTCGTGCCGGTGCTGCCGGGCCTGCTGCTGTCGTGGGCCGGGGTGCTGGCGTGGGCGGTGTTCGTGGCCGACGGCTGGCTGCGCTGGGTGGTGGTCGCGATGGTGACGGCTCTGGCTCTTGGCGCCACCACCGCCAAGTACCTGTGGCCAGGTCGGCGTCTCAAGAGCAGCGGCGTGCCCAACAGCACCCTGCTGTTGGGCGTGGCTCTCGGCGCGGTCGGCTTCTTCGTCATCCCGTTCGTGGGCCTGCCGTTGGGGTTCGTGCTCGGGGTGTGGCTCGCCGAGTGGGCCCGGCTCGGTGACCGCGCCCGTGCCTGGCCTTCGACGCGGGAGGCGCTACGTGCCACCGGGATCGCCATGCTCATCGAGTTGTGCGCGGCGTTCCTCATCGCGATCGTCTGGCTGGGCGGCCTGTTCGCGGCCTGACCGTAAAGCGGCCCCGACGGCTTGTCGAGCTTGAGGACAGCGCCCGTTCGTCTTGGCAAAGCCATGCTCCGCGCCGCTGCCCTCGCAGACCTCTACCTCAGCGGCGACCTCACCGACGAACGCGGTCGCGCCGTCATCGACGACCGGCGCCGCTGCCACGATCGCGTCCTGGCAGCGGTCCTCGATGAGATCGCGGGCGCCAGGCCACGCAAGCCTGGGTCAGAGACATATGGAAGGCCCTGCGCTGGCGGCTATCGGGACGTAGCGTGTGGCATATCAGGCCATAAAGCATCAGAAGGGCAGCTATTAGTGTCTCAGGAACCTGGAAACTACGCACCCGCCAACGGCATCCAGCTCTGGTACCGCGACGAGGGCCCGCAAACCGGTGAGCCCGTTCTGCTGATTATGGGCTTGGGATCACAGCTCATCGCCTGGCCCGAGGACTTCGTAACCGACCTCGTCGGCCGTGGCTACCGGGTGATCCGGTTCGACAACCGGGACTGCGGGCTGTCCGACAAGATCGAGCCTCCGGCCGTGCCCACGTTCCGCCCCGCGTACTTCCTCACCGACATGGCCAACGACGCCATCGGACTGCTGGACCACCTGGGCATCGATCGCGCGCACGTCGTCGGCGCCTCAATGGGCGGAATGATCGCCCA
The DNA here is from genome assembly GCF_039532605.1 of Pilimelia columellifera subsp. columellifera. Lineage (NCBI taxonomy): Bacteria > Bacillati > Actinomycetota > Actinomycetes > Micromonosporales > Micromonosporaceae > Pilimelia > Pilimelia columellifera. The sequence continues at coordinate 55,123 of NZ_BAAARY010000004.1, read as the reverse complement.
GCTCGTGGCCATCAACCACCCGACCCGGGTCAGCAGCCTGTGTTCCATCATGAGCACCACCGGAAACCGGCTCGTCGGGCTGCCGACGCAGGAGGCGGTCCGGGCCGTGCTCGCACCCACTCCGACGGAGCGGGAAGCGGCGATCGAGCACATGGCTGGCGTCATTTCGGTCATCGGGTCCAAGACCCTGGCGAAAACCGAATGGCCGCGCCGGATCGAATACGCAGCCGCGGCGTATGACCGCGGGATCTTCCCGGCTGGCACGGTGCGGCAGTTCGACGCCATCGCGGCCGCGGTCGACCGGACCAGTCGCCTGCAACAGCTCGACGTGCCGACCCTGGTCATCCACGGCGACGAGGACTCGCTGATCAACATCAGCGGCGGGGCGGCGACGGCCGCGGCGATCCCAGGCGCCAGGTTCGAGCAGAGTCCCACCATGGGACACGACCTGCCGCACAGCCTCTGCGGTGGACTTGTCGAAGCCATCGAGGCGAACTTCAGCCGGGCGCTGGCTCCGGCCTGACAGTTGTCCGCAGCGCGGGCGCTCCCCGGTCGCACGACCGGGGAGCGCCCTGCGCTGCGGAACCGGAGCGGGACACCTCACGATCACTTGCTTGAAGCGCAGGGGCTCACCAACCGCGGGCCCGCCACTCGCCCAGCTTCGGCCGCTCCGCCCCCAGCGTGGTGTCGTCGCCGTGCCCCGGGTACACCCACGTCTGGTCGTCCAGCTGCCCAAACACCTTCCGCTCTAGGTCGTCCATCAAGCTCGTGAAGTCATCCGGATGTGTTACCCGCCCAGGCCCGCCCGGGAAGAGGCTGTCGCCGGTGAACAGCTGGGGACGGCCGCCGGCGCTGTCGTCGCGGTAGAGCAGGGCGATCGAACCGGGCGTGTGGCCCCGTAGGTGGATCACCTCCAGCGAACACTGTCCGACCCGGACGGTATCGCCGTCGTCGAGCGACCCCGCGGCGCCGGGAATCTCCTTGGCGTCATCGCGGTGGGCCAGGCTGCGAGCGCCGGTGGCCTTGACGACCTCGCTCAGTCCGACCCAGTGGTCGGGGTGCCGGTGGGTGGTGACAACGGTGGCCAGACCAGGCTCGCCGACCAGCTCCAGCAGCCGCTGCGGCTCGTTGGCGGCGTCGATGAGCAGTTGGTCGCCGGTGGCGTGACAGCGCAGCAGGTAGGCGTTGTTGTCCATCGGCCCCACCGAGAGCTTGCTGATCGAGAGGGCGGCCAGCTCGCGGACGCCCACGGCGCCGCCTGGCTCGACGTGTCCGGTGTACGACATGCGTGCGCCTCCTGATGCTGGTGTCCGGCGATAGCCAGCTCGACCATAGCCGGCCGATTAAACCGCTGTACGACGCCGCGCGTGGGTCGTACTGTCGGCGACGTCATCGCTGTCGACCTGAGAGGACGTGGGGGCCCATGCGTGCGTTGCCTGTTCCCGCCTGTGTGGCCGTCATCGGCCTGCCGACCCCGGTTCCTCTTTCAGCGATCAAGGATGACAATGAGCTTCGATCTGGCCTCCCTCGGTTGGGATGACCGTCGGGCGGGCGAGTTCGCTCGTCACGCCCTTGTTGATGTTGTGCCTGGGCGGGTCGCCAGGGTGGACCGCGGTGTGTGCACCGCGCTGACCGCGGCCGGGGCCGTCCGGGCCGGCCTGGGCGGCGCGGTGGCCGGCTCGGCCCGTGATCCGGCTCTCCTGCCGTGCGCCGGTGACTGGGTGGCGGTCCGATCCTGGCCGGACGGCCGCGTCACCGCCGAGGTGGTGCTGCCGCGGCGCTCGGCAGTGATCCGACGCACCGCGGACAAGGACTCGACCGGCCAGGTGCTGGCCGCCAACCTCGATGTCGCCGCCGTCGTCGAGCCACTCGATCCCTCCCCGGATCTCGGCCGGATCGAGCGGCTGACCGCGCTCGCCTGGGAGTCCGGCGCGACCCCGATGGTGGTGCTGACCAAGGCGGACCGGGCCGCCGACCCGGACGCCCTGGTCGAGACGGTCGCCCAGGTGGCGCCGGGGGCGCAGGTTGTGGCCGTGAGCGCCCAGACCGGGGCTGGCCTGGACACGTTGCTGCCGCTGGTGGCCGCCGGCCACACCCTGGGCCTGCTGGGCCCGTCCGGGGCAGGCAAGTCGACGCTGGTGAACGCCCTGGTGGGAGCCGGCGTCATGGACGTCCAGCAGGTGCGGCGCGCTGACGGCAAGGGCCGGCACACCACCACCTACCGGGCGTTGGTCCCGGTGCCCGGCGGCGGCGCGGTGCTCGACACCCCTGGGATCAGGGCGGTGGGCCTGCTCGACGCCGCCGACGGGGTGGACCAGACGTTCGCCGACGTGGTGGCGCTCGCCGGGCGTTGCCGGTTCGCCGACTGCCGGCACGTCACTGAGCCGGGCTGCGCGGTCCGGGAGGCGCTTGAGTCCGGGGAGCTGCCGACGCCGCGGTTCGAGCGGTGGCTGCGGCTCCAGCGTGAGGTGGCGTACGAGATGCGGCGCCGGGACGCCCGGTTGGCGGCCGAGGAGCGAAACCGATGGAAGCGGCTGACCCAGGAGGCCCGCCAGCGCAGTCGTCGGTGAGCCCGGCGCGGGTTCCGGCCCTGGTGGAGGTGGCTGGCGTTGGGATGTCGGGGGTCGCGGCTACAGTTGCCGGCGGTGCCACAACGACTCCAATAAAAGCACTGAAACCCGACACTATGCGCCCGGCCGCCGTGCGGCGGCCGCGATCTGAGCAGCGAGGACGAGACCGGTGGGCGATCGACTGATCATTCGTGGCGCGCGCGAGCACAACCTGCGGGACGTCAGCCTCGACCTGCCGCGGGACGCGCTCATCGTCTTCACCGGGTTGTCCGGCTCCGGAAAGTCGAGCCTGGCCTTCGACACGATCTTCGCCGAAGGTCAGCGCCGGTATGTCGAGTCGCTGTCGGCCTACGCCCGCCAGTTCCTCGGCCAGATGGACAAACCGGACGTCGACTTCATCGAGGGCCTGTCGCCAGCGGTCTCGATCGACCAGAAGTCGACCTCGCGCAACCCCCGCTCCACTGTCGGCACCATCACTGAGGTCTACGACTACCTGCGGCTGTTGTTCGCCCGGGCCGGCGAGCCGCACTGCCCGGTCTGCGGCGAGCCGATCTCCCGGCAGAGCCCACAGCAGATCGTCGACCGGGTGCTCGCCCTGCCCGAGGGCACCAGGTTCATGGTCCTGGCGCCGGTCGTGCGGGGCCGTAAGGGCGAGTACGTCGATCTGTTCGCCGAGCTACAGACCAAGGGCTACGCGCGGGCCCGCGTCGACGGGGTGGTGTATCCGCTCACCGAGCCTCCGAAGCTCAAGAAGCAGGAGAAACACACCATCGAGGTGGTGGTCGACCGGCTCGCCGTCAGGCTCGCCGCCAAGCAGCGGCTCACCGACTCGGTCGAGTCAGCCCTGGCGCTCGCCGGCGGCATCGTCCTGCTGGAGTTCGTTGACGTCGCCGCGGGCGTCGCGATCCCCGGCGCCACCCCGGCCGGCGAGGGGAGCTGGGAGCGGCGGTTCTCCGAACACCTGGCCTGTCCGAACGATCACCCGCTGGCCATCGAGGACCTGGAGCCGCGGGTCTTCTCGTTCAACTCCCCGTACGGCGCCTGCGCCGACTGCGCCGGTCTCGGCATCCGCAAGGAGGTCGACGCCGACCTCATCATCCCCGACCCGGACAGGACGCTGCGGCAGGGCGCGATCGCCCCGTGGTCGTCCGGGCATGTGCTCGACTACTTCCTGCGGCTGCTGGAGGCTCTGGCCGACGCCGAGGGCTTCGACCTGGACACCCCGTGGCGCAAGCTCCCGTCGCGGGCGCAGAAGACCATTCTGTTCGGCGGCGAGGACCAGGTCCACGTCAAGTACCGCAACAAGTACGGTCGGCAGCGCTCGTACTACACCGGGTTCGAGGGCGTCACCCAGTGGATCGAGCGTCGGCACTCCGACACCGAGTCCGAGTGGTCCCGGGACAAGTACGAGGGCTACATGCGCGACGTGCCGTGCCCGGCCTGCGCGGGCGCCCGGCTCAAGCCTGAGGTCCTGGCGGTGACCCTGGGCGGGCGAAACATCGCCGAGGTCAGCGGGCTCTCGGTCGGCGACTGCGCGGACTTCCTCGGCGCTCTGGTCCTGGGCGATCGCCAGAAGATGATCGCCGAGCGGGTGCTCAAGGAGATCAACGCGCGGCTGCGGTTCCTGGTGGACGTGGGGCTGGACTACCTGTCGTTGGACCGGGCCGCCGGCACCCTGTCCGGCGGCGAGGCCCAACGGATCCGGCTCGCCACCCAGATCGGCTCCGGCCTGGTCGGCGTTCTCTACGTGTTGGACGAGCCGTCGATCGGTCTGCACCAGCGTGACAATCACCGGCTCATCGAGACGCTGGTCCGGCTCCGGAACCTCGGCAACACGCTCATCGTCGTCGAGCACGACGAGGAGACCATCCGCACCGCGGACTGGATCGTCGACATCGGCCCCGGCGCGGGCGAGCACGGTGGCCGGATCGTCCATTCCGGTCCGTACGACAAGCTGCTCGCCACCGAAGACTCGGTGACCGGCGCCTACCTGTCCGGGCGGCGATCCATTCCGATCCCGGCCCAGCGCCGGCCCCGGGAGAAGGGCCGTGAGCTGGTCGTCGAGGGCGCCCGCGAGAACAACCTGCGGAACCTCTCGGTGGCGTTCCCGCTCGGTCAGTTCATCGCCGTCACCGGCGTCAGCGGCTCGGGCAAGTCGACGCTGGTCAACGACATCCTCTACACCGTGCTGGCGAACCAGCTCAACGGCGCCCGGATGGTGCCCGGCCGGCACACCCGGGTGCGGGGTCTGGAGCACGTCGACAAGGTCGTCGGAGTGGACCAGTCGCCGATCGGGCGCACGCCCCGGTCGAACCCGGCCACCTACACCGGCGTCTTCGACCATGTGCGTCGGCTCTTCGCCGAAACCACCGAGGCCAAGGTCCGGGGCTACGGCCCGGGCCGGTTCTCGTTCAACGTCAAGGGCGGCCGGTGCGACAACTGCTCCGGCGACGGCACCATCAAGATCGAGATGAACTTCCTGCCCGACGTCTACGTCCCCTGCGAGGTGTGCAAGGGCGCCCGCTACAACCGGGAGACCCTGGAGGTCCACTACAAGGGCCGGACCATCTCGGACGTGCTGGAGATGCCGATCGAGGAGGCCGCCGGCTTCTTCGAGGCGATTCCGGGCATCCATCGGCACCTCAAGACCCTCAACGACGTCGGCCTGGGATACGTCCGGCTGGGCCAGCCCGCGCCGACGCTCTCCGGGGGCGAGGCGCAACGGGTCAAGCTCGCGGCCGAGCTACAGAAGCGCTCCACCGGCCGGACGGTCTACGTCCTCGACGAGCCGACGACCGGGCTGCACTTCGAGGACATCCGCAAGCTGCTGCTCGTCCTGCACGGCCTGGTCGACAAGGGGAACACCGTCGTCGTCATCGAGCACAATCTGGACGTGGTGAAGTCCGCCGACTGGCTCATCGACATGGGCCCGGAAGGCGGTCACAAGGGCGGAACTGTGGTGTTCTCGGGCACGCCGGAGCAGGTCGCCGCGCACGCGGACAGTCATACCGGCGCCTATCTGCGTCCGGCGTTGGCTGGCGTCGCGTCCCAACTGAACGCCGCGCCGCCGTCAGCCGCCGCGCCGGCCACAGTCCGGAAGAGCGTGCCCCGGAAGGCTGCCGCCCAAGGTCGTCGATCCACATAGGCCAGCCGCGGTAACTATCATGTCAAGTTGATCGATACGGGCGCCGCGGATCGTCCGATCGTGCAGGTCGGAGCATTTTCGATGATCTCCACGTAGGGTGGGCTGGTCGCGGGTGGAACTCGTGTCGAGACGCGTCGTTGAGGGCACGCCGCCCGGCGTGGCCGCGGACAGGAGGCTTGTCATGGTTGTTGAGATGCCCGCCAGTGGCGAAGGCGTCGGCCGTCGTTCCGTTCTCCTCGGGGTGGGGGCGGTGGGCGCCACCGTCGCGCTCGCCGGCTGCACCGGCGACGGCTCCGATGACGGCTCCGGCGACGCAGGGAACCCGGGAGATCAGTCCGCCACCGGCGCTCAGCCCGGCGGCGGCAGTCAGTCCGGTGGCGCCGCGCAGCCCGGCGGCGTCGGCACCGACGCCCTGGCCGAGGCCAGCGCCATCCCGGTCGGCGGCGGCGTGGTCGTCGAGGGCCGTCAACTGGTGATCACCCAGCCGACGGCCGGCGAGTACAAGGGCTTCGCCGCCGAATGCACCCATCAGGGGTGCCCGTTGAAGCAGATCGAGGGCGGCACCATCAACTGCGGCTGTCACGGCAGCAAGTTCTCCATCGAGGACGGCTCGGTCAAGGCCGGCCCCGCCAAGCGGGCCCTCCAGGAGCGCCCTGTCCGGAAGGACGGCGACAGCATCGTCCTGGCCTGAGCCGGGCCGGCGACCCACCGGTGGCCATGGCCTGCGCCGGCCGGGCTGTCGCGCTGCGCCGCAGCTCAGGTCCTGGTCAAGTCCGGACTGTCGGTGGCGTGGTTAGGCTTGGCTGGTGGCTGATCCGTCGACGTACCGCCCGCCGCCTGGGACGATTCCCGAGGCGCCTGGCGTCTACCGCTTCTACGACCCGTGCGACGAGGTCATCTACGTCGGCAAGGCCAAGAGCCTGCGGTCGCGGCTCAACTCGTACTTCGCCGACCTGACCGGCGCGCACCCGCGTACCCGGCAGATGGTCACCACCGCCTGCCGGGTCGACTGGGTCACCGTCGCCAGCGAGGTCGAGGCCCTCCAGCTCGAGTACACCTTCATCAAGGAGTTCGATCCGCGGTTCAACGTCCGATACCGCGACGACAAGTCCTATCCGTACCTGGCGGTGACCCTCGACGAGGAGTTCCCACGGCTGCAGGTGATGCGGGGCGAGCAGAGCCCCGGGGTGCGGTACTTCGGCCCGTACTCGCATGCCTGGGCCATCCGCGAGACTCTCGACCTGCTCCTGCGGGTCTTTCCGGCGCGCACCTGCAAGCCTGGGGTGTTCCGGCACGCGGCCCAGATCGGGCGGCCCTGCCTGTTGGGAGACCTCGGCAAGTGCAGCGCCCCCTGTGTCGGCCGGGTGACCGCGGACGAGCACCGCGCCATCGTCGAGGACTTCGTCGACTTCATGGCCGGCCGCACCGACCAGATGATCCGGAAGCTGGAGCGGCAGATGCACGCCGCCGCTGACGAGCTGGAGTTCGAACTGGCCGCCCGGCTTCGTGACAACCTCGCCGCGTTACGTCGGGCGATGGAGAAGCAGGCGGTCGTCCTCGGGGACGGGACCGACGCCGATGTCGTCGCGTTCGCCGAGGACGAGTTGCAGGCCGCCGTCCAGGTGTTCCACGTACGCGGCGGGCGGGTGCGTGGGCAGCGCGGCTGGGTGGTCGAGAAGACCGAGGAGCTGACCGCCGGGGACCTGGTGCACCACTTCTGCACCCAGGTGTACGGCGAACGCAAGGGCGAGTCGGACGTGCCACGCGAGTTGTTGGTGCCCGCGCTGCCGCCGGACGCCGAGGCGTTGACGCAGTGGCTGTCCGAGCACCGGGGGAGCCGGGTCAGCCTGCGGGTGCCGCAACGTGGGGACAAGAAGTCGCTGCTGGAGACGGTTGCCCGGAACGCCGGCGGGGCGCTCGCCGATCACAAGCTCAAGCGGGCCGGTGACCTGTTCGCCCGGGGCAAAGCGTTGGAGGAGCTGGCCGAGGCGTTGGGGATGGAGTCCGCGCCACTGCGGATCGAGTGCTTCGACGTGTCCCAGCTGCACGGCACGGACGTCGTCGCCAGCATGGTCGTCTTCGAGGACGGCGCGGGCCGCAGGAGCGAGTACCGCAAGTTCGCGGTCCGTGGCGATCAGGGCTTCGATGATCTCGCGGCGATGGCTGAGGTCCTGCGCCGCCGCTTCGCCCGCCATCAGGGCACGGCGTCGGCCGGATCGGCCGGGGAGCCGTCCCCGCGTCGTCCCCGCCGGTTCGCGTACCCGCCGCAGCTGATCGTGGTCGACGGCGGTCTGCCGCAGGTCAACGTGGTGGCCGATGTCCTGGCCGACCTGGGAGTGGTCGACGTGACCGTGTGCGGGCTGGCCAAGCGGATGGAGGAGGTGTGGCTGCCGGGCGAGGACTTCCCGGTGATCCTGCCCCGACAGTCCGAGGCGCTGTATCTGTTGCAGCGGGTCCGGGACGAGGCGCACCGGTTCGCGATCACCTACCACCGGCAGCGCCGTTCGTCCCGGATGACGGTCTCGGCGCTGGACGGGATCGTCGGACTGGGCGAGGTGCGTCGCAAGGCGTTGCTGCGGCAGTTCGGTTCGGCCCGCCGGCTGGCCGCCGCCAGCGTCGAGGAGATCGCCGCGGTCCCGGGTGTCGGCCGGCGTACCGCCGAGGCGGTGCTGGCGGCGCTCGTCGGCGGCGACGCGCCGGCGCCGCGCCCGCCGGCTGAGCCGGTGGCGACCTGGGATCATCGTCAGTTGACAGCGCCGGCGCCGCCGCCGCATGACACGGGGGAGCAGAACGATGAGCGTTGACCCAGGGCCACTGGCCGGCGCTGACGCGGCGCCGCGGTCGGTGATGGATCTGGTGGTGGTGACCGGCGTGTCCGGGGGCGGCCGGAGCACGGTCGCGCGGGCGTTGGAGAACGTCGGCTTCTACGTGGTCGACAATCTTCCGCAGGCGCTGATGATGGAGATGGCTGAGCTGGCGTACCGGGCGGGCGGGGCGGCCCGACAGACGGCGATGGTGCTCGACGTGCGTAGCCGGGCGTTCTCGACCGACCTGGCCGGGGCGATCCCGCAGTTGCGGGAGCGTGGGTTCCGGCCGAAGGTAGTCTTCGTGGACGCCGCCGACGAGGTGCTCATCCGTCGGTTTGAAAGCGTTCGGCGGCCGCATCCGTTGCAGGGCAACGGCAGGCTCTCCGACGGCATCAGAACCGAGCGTGGCCTGCTGGCCGAGGCCCGCGAGCAGGCCGACATCATCATCGACACCACCCACCTCAACGTGAACCAGTTGCGGGCCCGGGTGGAGGAGCTGTTCGCCGGCGAGGACGCCCGCCAGATGCGGGTGACGGTGCTGTCGTTCGGCTTCAAGTACGGTATTCCGCAGGACGCCGATTTCGTCGTCGACGCACGGTTTCTGCCGAACCCGTACTGGGTGCCTGAGTTGCGTGAGCTGACCGGGCAGCGGCCGGACGTGAGTCGGTACGTCCTCGCCCAACTGGGGGCCGGGACGTTCATCGAAACCTATGCGCGCATGATCAATGCCACCGCGCCTGGTTTCGAACGGGAGGGTAAGCGTTACCTCACCGTGGCGGTCGGCTGCACCGGCGGCAAGCACCGCAGCGTGGCGTTGGCCGAGGAGATGTCCAGGCGTCTGACCCAGGTCGGCCTGGCATCTCACACCGAGCATCGGGATCTGGGGCGCGAGTGAACTCTGCACCACTGAAGGTCGTCGCGTTCGGCGGCGGGCACGGCCTATCGGCGTCGCTGCGCGCGCTGCGTTCCTGCTCCGACAAGATCGAGGTCGACATCACCGCCGTCGTCACGGTCGGCGACGACGGCGGTTCCTCCGGCCGGCTCCGGGCCGAGCGCGGCGGTCTGCCGCCGGGCGACCTGCGTAAGGCGCTGGTGGCGTTGGCCGCCACCGACGAGGCCAGCGCGCGAACAGCTGAGCTGTTCGAGTACCGGTACGCCGCCGGTGGCGGCGACGGGGTGGTCGGTCTGGCCGGGCACGCGGCCGGCAACCTCATGCTGGTCGGACTGATGGAGATGCTCGGCGACCCGGTCGCCGCGCTGGACCACGCCGCGACGCTCGTGCGGGCCTGCGGCCGGGTGCTGCCGATGTCCCGGCAGCCGGTCGGCATCGAGGCCGACGTCGTCGGCCAGGACCCGGCCGACCCCGCGGCGGCGACCACGGTGCGTGGTCAACACGAGGTGGCCGTCGCCGGGGGCCGGGTGACCGCGCTGCGGCTGGCGCCGTCGACGCCGGCGGCCTGCGCCGAGGCGGTCGCCGCCGTCCGGGACGCCGACTGGTTGATCTTCGGTCCGGGCAGCTGGTACACCAGCGTCATCCCGCACCTGTTGGTGCCGGAGCTGGCCGCGGCGGTGGTGGCCAGCCCAGCCCGCCGGGTGGTCACCCTCAACCTGGCCACCGACGCCGAGACCGCCGGGCTCTCCCTGGCCGGGCACCTGGCGGCGCTGGGCCGGCACCTGCCGGACCTGCGGGTGGACGCGGTGCTGGCCGACACCCAGGCGGTCGATGACCCCGAACCGGTCCGGCGTGCGGCAGAATCCCTGGGCGCACGCCTGGCGTTGGCGCCGGTGGCCGTCGCCGACGGCGACCCGAGGCACGATCCGGCGGCGCTGGGCGCCGCGCTGGTTCCCCTGCTGGGTTCCGATCGTTAACACTGACGAACCGCGTTCCACCGGCCCCCACGAGGTGACACGACAATGGCGATGACCGCTGCGGTCAAAGACGAGCTCAGCAGGGTCGACGTGCCCAAACCGTGCTGTCGGCGCTCCGAGCTGACCGCGCTGCTGCGCTTCGCCGGAGGCCTGCACATCGTCTCCGGGCGGGTCGTCGTGGAGGCTGAGCTGGACACCGGCGCCGTCGCCCGACGGCTGCGCCGGGAGATCACCGAGGTGTTCGGGTACACCAGCGAGATCCATGTCCTGGCCTCGGGCGGGCTGCGCAAGGGCAGCCACTACATCGTCCGGGTGGTCAAGGAAGGCGAGTCGCTGGCCCGGCAGACCGGCCTGCTGGATGTGCGCGGACGCCCGGTCCGGGGGCTTCCGCCGCATGTCGTCTCGGCGAACGTGTGCTGCGCCGTGGCCGCCTGGCGGGGGGCGTTCACCGCGCACGGATCGCTGACCGAGCCCGGCCGCTCCTGCGCCATGGAGATCACCTGCCCCGGCCCGGAGGCGGCGTTGGCGCTGGTCGGCGCGGCGCGTCGGATGGGCATCACCGCCAAGGCCCGCGAGGTGCGTGGGGTCGACCGGGTGGTGGTCAAGGACGGCGACGCGATCAGCGCGGTGCTGGCCCGGATCGGGGCGCACTCGTGCGTGCTGGCCTGGGAGGAGCGTCGGGTCCGCCGCGAGGTGCGGGCGACCGCGAACCGACTGGCGAACTTCGATGACGCGAACCTGCGCCGGTCCGCCCGCGCCGCCGTTGCCGCGGCCGCCCGGGTGACCCGGGCACTGGAGATCCTGGCCGAGGAGGCCCCCGGCCATCTCACCTCCGCCGGCGAGCTACGGCTACAGCACCGCCAGGCGTCTCTGGAGGAGCTGGGGGCGCTCGCCGACCCGCCGCTGACCAAGGACGCCATCGCCGGCCGGATAAGGCGCCTGCTGGCCCTGGCCGACAAGCGCGCCCGGGACCTGGGCATCCCCGACACCGAGGCGGCCGTGACGGCGGACATGCTGTCGTGCTGAGCGTCGTCTGCGCGTCGGCACGGGTGCCGTCGTGGTCCGCGCGCCGCCAGGGCGAACCAGGGCCGGTCCGACTGGGGTCGGTTCTCCCGTTCCGATAGGGTCGCCGGAGATGAGGTCCGGAGCCCGCCGTGGCGTCCGGACGAGAAGATCACGAGCGAGGAGACGGGCCTGTGACGATCAGGGTTGGCATCAACGGCTTCGGCCGTATCGGACGGAACTTCTTCCGGGCTGTGCTGGCGTCCGGCGCGGACATCCAGATCGTCGGGGTCAACGACCTCACCGACAACGCCACCCTGGCCCACCTGCTGAAGTACGACAGCATCCTGGGCCGGATCGGCCAGGAGGTGAAGGCCACCGCGGACGACATCACCGTGGGCGGCCAGACGTTCAAGGCGATGGCCGAGCGGGACCCGGCCAACCTCAACTGGGGCGCCCTGGGCGCGGACATCGTCATCGAGTCCACCGGCTTCTTCACCGACGCCAACAAGGCCCGGGCGCACGTCGAGTCCGGCGCGAAGAAGGTCGTCATCTCGGCGCCGGCCAAGAATGAGGACGTCACCATCGTCATGGGCGTCAACCACGACGCCTACGACGCCGCCGCGCACACCATCATCTCGAACGCCTCGTGCACCACGAACTGCCTCGCGCCGATGGCCAAGGCCCTGCACGACGCGGTCGGCATCGAGCGTGGCCTCATGACCACGATCCACGCCTACACCCAGGACCAGAACCTGCAGGACGGCCCGCACTCGGACCTGCGCCGGGCCCGCGCCGCCGCGCTGAACATCGTCCCGACCTCCACCGGCGCCGCCAAGGCCATCGGCCTGGTCATGCCCGAGCTCAAAGGCAAGCTGGACGGTTTCGCGCTGCGGGTGCCGATCCCGACCGGCTCGGCCACCGACCTCACCTTCACCGCCTCCCGTGAGACGAGCGTCGAGGAGGTCAACGCCGCTGTCCGGGCCGCCGCCGAGGGCGCGCTGCGCGGCATCATGACCTACTCGGAGGACCCGATCGTCTCCTCCGACATCGTCACCGACCCGGCCTCCTGTGTCTTCGACGCCCCGTTGACCCGGGTCATCGGTGACCAGGTCAAGGTCGTCGGCTGGTACGACAACGAGTGGGGCTACTCCAACCGCCTCGTCGACGTGGTGAAACTGGTCGGCGCCTGATGCGGACCCTCGACGACCTGCTCGCCGAGGGCGTGCGCGGTCGGCGGGTCCTGGTGCGCGCCGACCTCAACGTGCCGTTCGTCAAAGGACAGCCCGGGGTCATCGCCGACGACGGCCGGATCCGGGCGGCGCTGCCGACGGTGACGGCGCTGCGGGACGCCGGCGCGAGGGTCATCCTGTGCTCGCACCTCGGCCGTCCCAAGGGCGCGCCGGATCCGGCGTTCAGCCTGGCCCCGGTCGCCGACCGGCTTGGCGGGTTGCTTGGCGCGCCGGTGGCCCTGGCCGCCGACACCGTCGGCGACTCGGCCCACGGCGTGGTCGCGTCGCTGGTCGACGGGCAGGTGGCGTTGCTGGAGAACCTGCGGTTCAACGTCGGCGAGACCAGCAAGGACCACGGCCAGCGGGGCGCCTTCGCCGCGCAGCTGGCCGAGCTGGCGGACGCCTATGTGGACGACGCGTTCGGCGCCGTCCACCGTCAGCACGCCAGCGTGTTCGACATCGCGCTGCACCTGCCGCACTACGCCGGTGGCCTGGTGCTGCGGGAGGTTGAGGTGCTGCGGCGGCTGACCGAGTCGGCGCAGCACCCGTACGCGGTGGTGTTGGGCGGCTCGAAGGTGTCCGACAAGCTGGCGGTCATCCAGGCCCTGTTGCCGCGGGTCGACACGCTGCTGGTCGGTGGCGGCATGTGCTTCACCTTCCTGCGCGCGCAGGGTCACGAGATCGGCCGGTCGCTGGTCGAGGACGAGATGGTGGACACCTGCCGGGAGCTGCTGGAACGCGCCCAGGGCAAGATCGTCCTGCCGACGGACGTGGTGGCGGCGACCGCCTTCGAGGCTGACGCCGGGCATGAGGTCGTGCCGGCGGACCAGATCCCGGCCGACCGGCTCGGCCTGGACATCGGCCCGGCCAGCGTCGCGGCGTTCTCGGACGCTCTCGCCGGCGCGAAGACGGTCTTCTGGAACGGCCCGATGGGCGTGTTCGAGATGCCCGCGTTCGCCGAGGGAACCAGGGGCGTGGCCGAGGCCATCGCGAAGCTGGACGCGTTCACCGTGGTGGGCGGCGGCGACTCGGCGGCCGCGGTGCGGGCGCTGGGCATCGATGAGGACGCCTTCGGGCACATCTCCACCGGCGGCGGCGCGTCGCTGGAGTACCTCGAGGGCAAGGACCTGCCTGGTCTGGCCGCGTTGCATGCGAAGGAGCACTGATGTCCCAGTCGACGCGCCGGCCGTTGATGGCCGGGAACTGGAAGATGAACCTCAACCACCTTGAGGCGATCTCCCTGGTGCAGAAGCTGGCGTTCAGCCTGACCGAGCAGCAGCTCGCCGACGTCGAGGTGGTGGTGATCCCGCCGTTCACCGATCTGCGCAGCGTGCAGACGATGGTGGACGGGGACAAGCTGCTGCTCGGCTACGGCGCACAGGACGTGTCGGCGCACAGCGCCGGGGCGTACACCGGCGAGATCAGCGCGGCGATGCTGGCGAAGTTGGGGTGCGGGTACGTCCTGGTCGGGCACTCGGAGCGTCGGGCGTTCCACGCCGAGGACGAAGCAGTGGTCAACGCCAAGACCAAGGCGGCGCTGGGCGCCGACCTGACGCCGATCGTGTGTGTCGGGGAGGGCCTGGAGGTTCGGGAGTCGGGCGCCCACATGGCGCACGCCGTGGCGCAGCTCGACGGGGCCCTCGCTGGCCTGTCGGCGGCGCAGGTGGAGCGGATCGTGGTCGCCTACGAGCCGGTGTGGGCGATCGGCACCGGCAAGACCGCGACCCCGGCCGACGCGCAGGAGGTCGTCGGGGCGCTGCGGGCCCGGCTGGCGGAGTCGTTCACGGCTGAGCTCGCCGGCAGGGTCCGGTTGCTGTACGGCGGCTCGGTGAAGGCGGCGAACATCGCGGGGATCATGGCCGAGCCCGATATCGACGGCGCGTTGGTCGGCGGGGCGAGTCTGGACGCGGAGGAGTTCGCTTCCATTGCGCGGTTCCGGGAGCACATCTCCCGATAGCTCTTTTCGCTACTCTCTAGTAGTTTTTCTGGCGGCGCCGTCTTACGGCGCCGCCAGTTCGCTTGTCGCGGAGAATGGCGTCGGTTCGCTGGTCGGCGCCCGTCACGAACGCTGGTCCGGCATTGCCCGTCAATGGTCTACTCTCTCTAGGTAATTGTCCCGATGCGGAAAGTGACCGGGTCGTGCTTCGAAGCGTGAGTGGGAGCGACGCGGCACAACTCGCCGACCGCTGGACGGTCGACGAGCTGCCGGCGCTCAACCGCGCCATCCTGCGGGGGAGCACGCCGCCCGGCGCCCTGGCCCAGCGCCTGTCCGAGGAGGTCCTGCGACAGCTGCCGTTGGCCGCCGAGATCGCCGCCGTCCCGGCGATGCGCCTACTCGTCCTGCTTAGCCTGGCCGGGGCGTCGATCGCCCGCCACTACCAGGAGCGGCACGGCACGGACGAGCCGGAACGGGCCTTCGACCCCGTCCGGGTCGGGCCGGACGCCCTCGGCTTCCTCGACTACTTCGGCGAGCTCGGCGGCCGCACCGACACCGGTCACCCGGACCGGGACAGCTACACCGGCCTCGTCCGCTGGAACGTTCCCTGTGCCGAGGTCTCGTGGCAGGGCCGCACCCTGGCGGTCATCGACGGGGTCTTCGACGACGCCGGCATCCGCACCTACACCGGCACCGTCGGCGAGGAGACCTTCTTCGAGGTGCTCAAACAGGGCGAATGTCTGGAGAAGGCCGTCAACGCGCTGCTCGCGCCAGTCGCCACCGGGGCCGTCGAATTCGCCAGCGACGAGGCCGTCGAGCGGGTCCGGGCCGCCACCACCATCCTGCACGTGCTCCGGCGGCTGATGCTCGACTACCCCCACCTGCCGGACGGCGGGGCGATGACGCCCAGTTTCTTCATGGACGTCTTCCGCCAGTTCGCCGTCCACTGGCGCCCGGGGGACCTGCCGCCAAGCGGGGCGATGGACACCGAAGCCCTCACCCGCGACCTACTGCTGGGCATCAACTACACCGGATATCCTGATGCGCTGCGTAGGCTCTTTCCCGCCCTGCTGCGGCACGAGCGGCAGGATCTGCGGGAACGGATGGGCCAGCCGTCAACGACCCAGTCGATGCTCAAGGGCATCGGGGTCACGCCGACTGACCTGGCCAGCATGCCGCTGTCACGGCAGCGGGCGCTGGTCGCCGCGCATCCGGAGCTGGTCACCTGGTTCGACCTGTTGCAGGCCAACGGCCGCAGCGCGGCCGCGCACCTGGGGCTGAGCAAGAAGATGCTGTTCAACCCGCAGCGCCGCCGCGAGCTGGCCGACGTGGGCGGTAACCGACCGGTCGCCAACGACACCGGCACCACCGGCATGACCGAGCACTACCTGGCCGCCCTGACGGCGGCGCGTAAGAGTCACGCGTTGCTGCCGCTGCACCTGGTCGTCGGCCAGGTCCTCCGCCCGTCGTGCGAGGACCGGCTGGACGAGGTCACGGTGACCGTCAACGGGCGGCCCGGGCGGCGACCGTGAGCGAAACCCCGCAGGCATCCGCCGACCGGCTCGCCGAAGCGGTCCGACCGCTGCGCCGGGTCGGCCTGGAGCAGCTGATGGCCCTCATCGACCGCACCTCGGCGGTTATCTACATGCGGGATGTCGAGGGCCGGTACATGCTGGTGAACCGCCAGTACGAACGGTTGTTCGGAGTGACCCGTGACAGCATCCTCGGGCTCACCGACCACGACCTGTTCCCGCCGGAGATCGCTGACGAGTTCCGGGCCAACGACCTGGCCGCCATCGCGACGGGCACGCCGGTCCGGTTGGAGGAGATCGCCCCCGGCGACGACGGCCCGCACACCTACATCACCGTCAAGTTCTCGCTGACCGACGCCGACGGCGAGGCCTACGCCATCGCCGGCATCTCCACCGACATCACCGAACGGAAACGGGCCGAGGACGAGGTGCTGCGCCTCAACGCCGAGCTTGAGCGGCGGGTGCGGGAGCGGACGGCCGAGCTGGAGGCCTCCACGCAGGAGCTGGACGCGTTCGCCTACTCGGTGTCGCACGATCTGCGGGCGCCGCTGCGCTCGCTGGAGGGGTTCAGCCAGATCCTGCTGGAGGACCACGCGGGCCAGCTCGACGAGGACGGCCAGGGGTACCTGCGGCGAATCAGGGCCAACGCCACCAGGATGGCGCAGCTCATCGACGACCTCCTCGATCTGTCCCGGGCCACCCGGGCGGATCTGCGGCGGGTCCGCGCCGACGTCACCCAGATCGCCGAAGAGGAGATCGCCGAGCTGCAACAGGCGTCGCCGGACCGGAAGGCCGACATCAGCATCGCGCCCGGCCTCGTCGTCGACGGCGACCCCAACCTCATTCGGATCGTCGTGCAGAACCTGCTGACCAACGCCTGGAAGTTCACCGGGCGAGCCGAGCACCCGCGGATCACCGTGGACGAGCCGGAGCCGGGGGTGCTGCGGTTCGCTGACAACGGCGCCGGCTTCGACATGCGCTACCAGGACAAGCTGTTCGACCCGTTCCAGCGGCTGCACACCAGCAGCGAGTTCGAGGGCACCGGCATCGGCCTGGCCATCGTGCACCGGATCATGCGTCGGCACGGCGGCCGGGTCTGGGCGCACGGCGAGCCCGGCCAGGGCGCCACGTTCTGGGTCAGCTTCGCCGACGGCGTCAGATCGGGGGACGGCCGATGAGACCGGAGCCGATCCTGCTGGTCGAGGACAACGCCGACGACATCATGTTCACCATTCGGGCGTTCCGTAAGAACCAGGTGCCGAACGAGATCATCGTCGCCAGCGACGGCGTGCAGGCGTTGTCGATGCTTCTGCCGGAGGACGGCGAGCCGGCCCTGAGCCCTATCCTGGTGCTGCTGGACGTCAAACTGCCGCTGGTCGACGGCCTGGAGGTGCTGCGGCGGCTCCGTGCCGACCCGCGGACCCGGACCATGCCGGTGGTGGTGATGACCACCTCGAACGAGGAACGGGACATCGTCGAGAGCTACCGGCTCGGCGCCAACAGCTTTGTCCGTAAACCGGTCGGCTTCGCCGAGTTCGAGGATGCCGCCAAGACCCTGAGCCAGTACTGGCTGCGGCTCAACGAACCCGCGCCGAGCTGGCGGGGCGGCGGCTGAGATGGCGCCGATCCGTCTGCTCATCGTCGAGGACAGCGACGACGACGCGCTGCTCATGGTCCACCGGTTCCGGCGGGCCGGGATGGACATCGAGCACCGCCGCGCCGAGACCGCCCGGGAGATGGAGGAGGCGCTGCGCGTCGACCCGCCGGACGCCATCATCTCCGACTTCAACGTGCCCGGTTTCGGCGCCGAGGCGGCGCTGGCCCTGCTGCGCGAGCACAACCTGGACCTGCCCTTCATCGTGGTGTCCGGCGAGGTGGGGGAGGAGCGGGCGGCCGCGCTCATGAAGGCCGGCGCTCACGACGTGGTGCTCAAGGAGCGGCTCGCCCGCCTCGCGCCGGCGTTGGCCCGGGAGCTGCGGGAGGCCGCCGACCGCCGTCAGCGCCAAGCCGCTGAGCTGGCGCTGCGTCGCAGCGAGGAGCGGTTCCGGCTGATCGCCGAGCATGCCAAGGACATCATCTTCCGGTTCCGGCTCCGGCCGGACATGGCGTTCGAATACGTCAGCCCGGCGGTCGAGGCGATCATCGGGCACACCCCTGAGGAGCTGTACGCCGACCCGATGGTCCTGGCCGCGATCCTGGACCCTGACGACAAGCGCCGCGTCCTCGAGTCGTGGGAGCATCCACGGCCGGAGCCGTTGGTGATGCGCTGGCGCCGGCTGGACGGCCGGGTGGCCTGGACCGAGCAGCGTGCGGTCAGCATCACCGACGACCAGGGCCGGGCCGTCGCGGTGGAGGGAATCCTGCGGGACGTCACCAGCGCCGTCCTGGCCGACCAGGAACGCGAGCGTCTGGAACAGCAGCTCCGGCAGGCCGAGCGCCTGGAGTCGCTGGGTCAGCTCGCCGGCGGCATCGCGCACGACTTCAACAACCTGTTGGCGGTGATCACCGGGTACGCGGCGATGGTCGACGACGCGATCCCGCCGAACGATCCGGCGCACGCGGACCTGGAGGGCATCCGGGCTGCCGCGCAGCGCGGCGCCGGCCTCACCCGTCAGCTGTTGATCTTCTCGAAGCGGGAGCCGTCCCGACCGGAACGGGTCGATCTCAACCTGGTCGTCGAGGAGACCCAGATCCTGCTCAGCCGCACCCTTGGCGAGGACATCGCGCTGTGCTCGCGGCTGACGCCCGGTCTCCTGCCGGTGGTCGCCGACCGGAGCAAGGTCGAGCAGGTGCTCATGAACCTGGTGATGAACTCCCGCGCCGCGATGCCCGACGGCGGCGAGTTGACCATCGCCACGTCGAACCTGCCGGGGTCCGGAGACGTCCCCGGCCAGGTGGAGCTGACCGTCGTCGACACCGGCTGCGGAATGCCGGAAGAGGTCGCGAGCCGGGCGTTCGAGCCGTTCTTCACCACCAGGGGCCCCACCAACGGCAGTGGGCTCGGCCTGGCCACCGCGTACGGCGCGGTCAAGGAGGCGGGTGGCGACATCAGCATCGCGAGCGCCGTCGGGGTGGGGACAACTGTGCGGATCACGCTGCCGGTCGCCCCGGCCGGTCCGCCCCAGCACGTCGCCCCGGCGGCCCCGCAGCCGGAACGACCGGCCGGGGACGCCGGCGGGACGGTGCTGCTGGTCGAGGACGAGGACGCGGTGCGCGAGATCGTCCGCCGGATCCTGATCCGGGCCGGCTACGCGGTTCTGCACTCGGGCCGGCCGAAGGAGGCGCTGCGCATGTTCGCCGAGCACGGCCAGGACATCGACGCCGTCATCGCGGACGTGGTGATGCCTGAGATGTCGGGGACGCAGATGGTGGCGCAGATGCTGCACGAGCGCCCCGACCTGCCGGTTCTGTTCATGTCCGGGTACACGATGGGCGAGGCGCCCGGAGGTTACGCCCTCCCGGAGGGCGCCCCGCTGCTGCGCAAACCGTTCGACGGAAAGACACTGGTCCGGCGGCTCCGTGAGCTGGTGGACGCGCCCCGCGCGGTCTGACCGGCCGCCACGACACGCCCGGAACACCGTGGCCGTCGGGGAAACGTTATTCTTGGGCCCCGTCCGTTGGAGAGGACCGACCTACACATGCCCATCGCATTTGCCTACGTAATGATGGGACTGCTCATCTTGACGAGCATCCTGCTGACCCTGCTGGTCCTGCTGCACCGCGGCAAGGGCGGCGGCATGTCGAGCATGTTCGGTGGTGGCGTCAGCTCCAGTCTGGCCGGCTCCTCCGTCGCGGAGAAGAACCTCGACCGGTACACCGTGCTGGTGGGGGTGGTCTGGTTCGCCAGCATCGTCGGCATCGGTTTCTGGCTGAAGGTCACCGAAGCCACGCTGTAGCGCCACCACCGTCCTGGTAGCACCACCTGTCGACGTCCCGCCTCCGGCGCTCAGCGCACGCTGCGCAGCCGGGGCGGGACTTCCGCTGCCGCGGCCCGGTCCAGCAGCCACAGGGTCCGGTTGACCCCCCGGACGCCCGCCGCCGGGACCTGGACCGGCCCGGCGCCGCTGAGCGCCAGCCGCGCCGCCGCGGCCTTCGCCGCTCCCGCGGCCACCAGCCACACCTCCTCCGCCGAGTTGATCGTCGGGAAGGTGAGCGTGATCCGGGTCGGGGGCGGCTTCGGACTGCCGCGCACCGCGCTGACCGGCCGCGTCTCGTACGCCCCCGGGTGCTCCGGGAAGATCGACGCGACGTGCGCGTCCGGGCCGAGGCCCAGCAGCAGCACGTCAAAGTGCGGCACGCTCGCGTGTCCCGGCCGGGCGGCGCCGGCCAGCTCGGCCGCGTAGCGCGCGGCCGCCGCCTCCGGGTCGTCGCCGTCGGGACCGTCCGAGGCGGGCATCGGATGCACCCGTTCGGGCCGCAGCGGCAGCGCGTCCAGCAGCGCCTCCCGGGCCTGGGTCTCGTTGCGGTCCGGGTCGCCGGCGGGCAGGAAACGTTCGTCGCCCCACCAGATGTCTACCCGGGACCAGTCGACCGCGTCCCGGGCCGGGCTGCGGCCCAACGCCTGGTAGATCGCGGCGGCGACTCCGCCGCCGGTGAGCACCAGCGCCGCCTCGCCCCGGCTCGCCTGCGCCTCCACCAACCGGATCGCCAGGCGCGCGGCGACCGCCTCGGCCAGCTCGTGGGCGTCGGCGTGGACGGTCACCGTGGCCTCGCCGTCGGCTACCGGCAACGAGCCGCTCATCCGGCCGCCCCCGCGCCCACCGGGTCGTGCCACACGTGCACCCGGTGAGCTGGCCGCACGTCCAGTCCCCGCGCCCCCGACATGGCGGTCAGGGCGTCGGCGTACACCTGGTCGGCGTCGAGCCGGCGCAGCTCCTCGGCCAGTTCGTCGCCGAGCGGGCGCCGCACCAGCGGCAGCTGCTGGTCGGCCTCCCCGGTGCGGGTGAACTGGGCGCTGTCGCCGTCGCGGACCAGTCGCAGCACGTCGCCGTTCGGGCAGCTCAGCTCGACGCTGCGCATCCGTGGGGCCGCGTCGGTGTGCTCCAGCGTCGGCGTGATGCCCAGCCGCGCGCCTAACCAGCCGCCCATCACCATCGCGGTCGGGTCGGCGGCCGGCGCCACGATCCGGGCCGCGGAGATCGCGGTCGGTCGGGCGTCCAGCGCCCCGGCGACCAGGGTCCGCCACGGGGTGATCCGGGTCCAGATCAGGTCGGTGTCACCGGGTGCGTAGTCGGCCGCCCGGGCCCGCAGCGCGGCGGTCGGGTCGCCGGACTGGGCGGCGTCGGTGATCCGCCGGTCGGCGACGACGCCCAGGTAGTCGGTGGCGATCCGGTCCGGCGCCGGCATGTGCCACCAGGTCACGACCGGCACATCGGGAACAAGCAGCGGCATCACGACCGACTCGGCGTGCAGCGCCAACCGGCCCCACATCCGCATGACGATCGCCTCGCAGGGGCCGAGCCGCCCGCCGACCACGATCTCGGCGTCGAGGCGACTCTGCGGGCGATCGATGTCGGTGCGGACCACGATGAGCAGCCGGCACGGGTGCGCGGCCGCGGCGATCGTCGCCGCCGCCTCGGCCTCGTGCACCTGCGCCTCGTCGACCACCACGATGAGCGAGAGCGCCATGCCGCTGGTCACACCGCCGGCGCTGCGCCGCTCGGCCGCCAGCGCCTTGACGACCTCGGTGCCCCTGGTGTCCCACAGGCTGATCATCGAGCCCCCTCCGAAGCGACTCCGCCGGGCGCGCGCGTCTGTCGACGCTGTCCGCTGTGGGTCCTCATGCCCGCCGCCAGTGCCGGCCCGACTGGCGCAGCATCTCGTCGGCGGCGCGCGGGCCCCACTCGCCGGCCCGGTACGGCGCCGGGCGGGCGCCCCGCCACGCCTCCTCCAACGGGTCGATGACCCGCCAGCTGTGCTCCACCTCGGTGGCGTCCGGGAACAACGTCCGATCGCCGAGCAGCACATCGAGCACCAGCCGCTCGTACGCTTCCGGGCTGGACTCGGTGAACGCCTCGCCGTACTGGAAGTCCATGGCGATGTCGCGCAGCTCCATCGCCGTCCCCGGCACCTTCGAGCCGAACTTGAGCACCACGCCCTCGTCCGGCTGAACCCGGATAACCAGTTGGTTGTGCCCCAGCATCTCCACGGCCGTGGGGTGGAACGGCAGGTGGGGCGCCTTCTTGAACATGACCGCGACCTCGGTGACGCGCCGGGGCAGCCGTTTTCCGCAGCGCACGTAGAACGGCACCCCGGCCCAGCGTCGGTTCTGCACCCCGAGGGTCACCGCCACATAGGTCTCGGTGGTGGAGTTCGACGGGACCTTCGGCTCCTCCAGGTACCCGTTGCACCGTTCGCCGGCCACCCAGCCGGCCAGGTACTGGCCGCGGACGGTGCCGGCGGAGATGTCCGCCGGCGGGGTGATCGCCTTGAGCACCTTGAGTTTCTCGGTGCGGATCTCCTCGGCGTCGAAGCTCGTCGGCTCCTCCATCGCCACCAACGCCATGAGCTGGAGCAGGTGGTTCTGGAGCACGTCGCGGGCCGCGCCGGCCGCGTCGTAGAAGGCGGCCCGGCTGCCGATGCCGACGTCCTCGGCCATGGTGATCTGCACCGAGTCGACGTACCGGGCGTTCCACACCGGCTCGAACAGGGCGTTGGCGAACCGCAGCGCCAGAATGTTCTGAACAGTCTCCTTGCCCAGGTAGTGGTCGATCCGGAACACGCCGTCGGGGCTGAAGACGTTGTCCACCAGCTGGTTGAGGTCCCGCGCCGAGGCCAGGTCGTGCCCGAACGGCTTCTCCACCACCACCCGCCGCCAGCCGTCGTCGCTGCTGGCCAGGCCGGTGCGCTCCAGTTGCTTGAGCGCGACCGGGAACGCGGCCGGGGGGATGGAGAAGTAGAACGCCACGTTGCCGCCGATGCTGCGCTCAGCCCGGAGCTTCTCCAGCTCCAGCGCCAAGGCGTCGAACGCCTCGTCCTCCTCGAAGGACCCGCCGATGAACCGGAAGCCGCTGGCCAGCCGCTCCCACACCTCGTCCCGCCAGGCGGTCCGGGCGCCGTTGCGGGCCGCCTCGCGGGCGATCGGCAGGAACTCGCCCTCGCCCCAGTCCCGGCGGGCGAAGCCCACCACCGCGAAGTGCGGGGGCAGCAGCCCCCGGTTCGCCAGGTCGTAGACGGCCGGGATGAGCTTGCGCCTGGCCAGGTCCCCGGTGACCCCGAAGATGACCAGGACGCAAGGCTCCGGGATCCGCGGCAGCCGGCGGTCCCGCGGGTCCCGGAGCGGGTTGTCGCTCCGGTCGCGGACGAACGGGGTGGTCGATCCCATCGGCGGTTGGCCCTCAGTTAGATAGGTGTGCTGCCGCGTCGAGCAGCGCCTGGACACCGGCCTGTCGGTCGGTCAGGTGCAGGTGCAGGAGCGGACGGCCACGACTGGTCAGCGCCTCACGGTCACCGGCGGCCTGGGCCGCGATGAGTCGGCCGAAAGTGTACGGCCGCCCGGGCACGGCGAGATCATCGGCCACCGCCCCGGTGATCTGGAGGAAGCAGCCGACCGGCGGTCCGCCCTTGTGGTACTGGCCGGTGGAGTGCAGGAACCGCGGCCCCCAGCCGAAGGTGACGGGGCGGCCGCTGGCGGCGGCGAGCGCCGCCCGCACCCCGGCGACGTCGGCGTCGCCGAACCGGTCCAGATAGGCCATCACCGCCAGGTATCCGCGGTCGCCGAGTTGGCTGGTGAGCCAGCGCAGCGTCGCCGCCAGGCTGTCGCCGGCCTCGGCCGGCGCGAACACCTGGGCCGCTCCTTCGACGAACCGGGGCTGCTCGTCGGGCATCCCGTCGGTGAGGATGCGGGTGGTGTTCTGTTTCGACTCCGCCACGTTCGGCTGGTCGAAAGGCTCCACGCCGAGCACCCGCGACGCCACCGGGATCGCGTACTCCCAGGCCAGGAAGTGCGCTCCGAGCGGGCCGTTGACCGCCAGGTCGGCGGCCACCCCGCCGCCGGGCACCGCTCCGGCGGCCAGCGCGCCGCCGACGGCGACGGCGAGCACGTCGGCCCCGGTGATCCCCGGGGCGTCCGGCGTCTCGACGACCACCGGCAGAATGCCGACGGCCGATTTGCCGGTGGACTCGGCGATGAGCTGCTCGGCCCAGTCACCGAGGCCGACGATGCCGGAGCCGTCGTCGACCAGAGCCAGTTTGTCGCGGCCGTCCGCGGCCGCGGCGCCGAGCGCCGCGCCCAACGCCAGAGCCGGGTTGCCCTGCTCGCGGCCGAGCGTCACCGCCAGGGTCTCGGCCTGGCCGATCAGCTCGGCCACGTCCACGCCCGCCAGCGCCGCCGGGACCAGCCCGAACGCCGTCAGCGCCGAATAGCGCCCGCCGACCTCAGGGTCGGCGGGGACCACGACCATGCCGAATTCGCGGGCGGTGGACTCCAGCGGCGAGCCCGGATCGGTGACGACGACGAAGTGCCGCGCCGCCTCCGACTCGACGAGGCCGGCGTCCAGGAACGCCTGCCAGAACGCCCGCCGATGGCTGTCGGTCTCCACCGTGGAGCCGGACTTGCTGGCCAGCACCACGGCGGTGCGGCGCAGCAGGTCGTCGGCGGGCGGACTGCCCGGCTCGTAGCCGCCGAACATGGTGGCCCGGATCTGGGTCGGGTCGGTGGTGTCGAGCACCGCCAGCGGCACCCCCATGGTCCGGCAGATGACCTCCGGCGCCAGCGATGAGCCGCCCATCCCGCACAGCACGACGTTGTCCAGGTCGCCCAGCTCGGCACATAGCTCAGCGAGCTGGGGGAGCAGGTCCCGGCTGCGGCGGAACGTGTCGAGCCAGCCCAGGCGGGTCTTGGCCACGTCCTCGGCGTCCGGGCCCCACAGCGTCGGGTCCTTGGCGGCGAGCAGGCCGGGCACCTTGTCGGCGACCAGCAGATCCCGGGTGGCGGTCGCGCCGTCCACCGAGTCCGCGCCGTGCACGGCGAGCCCGCCGGCGGCGTGCACGCCGCCATCGAGAAGGTCGCTCATCGGCGCTCCTCCAACTGGGTACGGACGCTGTCGAGCAGCTCGGCGTAGCTGGCCTCGAATTTCTGCACGCCCTCGCGCTCCAGCACCTCGATGACGTCGTCGAAGTCGACGCCGACCTGACGTAGCCGCTCGAACACCTGGCGCGCCTGGTCGTACTGGCCGGTGATGGTGTCGCCGCGGGTCTCGCCGTGGTCGGCGTAGGCGTGCGCCACCGGCTCCGGCATCGTGTTCACGGTGCCTGGGGCGATGAGCTCCTCGACGTAGATGACGTCCCGGTAGTCGGGGTTCTTCGTCGAGGTGGAGGCCCACAGCGGACGTTGCGGGTGCGCCCCGGCGTCGGCCAGCGCCTGCCAGCGCGGGCTGCTGAAGACGTGGCCGTAACGCTCGTAGGCGAGCTGGGCGTTGGCGATCGCCGCCTTGCCCAGCAGCTGCCTGGCCTCCGCTGTGCCGATCTTGTCCAGCCGCTGGTCGACCTCGCTGTCCACCCTGGAGACGAAGAACGAGGCCACCGACCCGATCATCGAAAGGTCGTGCCCGTTGGTCCTGGCCAGCTCCATCCCGGCCAGGAACGCCTCCATGACGGCCCGGTACCGTTCCAGCGAGAAGATCAGCGTGACGTTGACGCTGATGCCCTGGCTGAGGGTCTGCACGATCGCCGGCAGACCCGCCTCGGTGGCCGGGATCTTGATGTACAGGTTCGGTCGGTCGACCAGCCACCACAGCGCCTTGGCTTCGGCCACGGTCTGGTCGGTCTCGTGCGCCAACCGCGGGTCCACCTCGATGGAGACCCGACCGTCGACGCCGTGTGAGGCGTCGTAGGCCGGGCGCATCACGTCGCAGGCCCACCGGACGTCGTAGGTGGTGAGCATCCGCGCCGCCTCCTCCACCGACACCCCGCG
This sequence comes from Pilimelia columellifera subsp. columellifera, assembly GCF_039532605.1. Lineage (NCBI taxonomy): Bacteria > Bacillati > Actinomycetota > Actinomycetes > Micromonosporales > Micromonosporaceae > Pilimelia > Pilimelia columellifera. The sequence goes on along the minus strand of NZ_BAAARY010000004.1, from coordinate 29,117 downwards.
GCGCGCGAGATCGTGCGTCTGGTCGGCGTAGGAGGCGGCGTCGGACAACGCCTTGGCGAAGATGGTCGGGTTACTGGTCACGCCGACGACGTGCCGCTCCCGGCGCAGCCGGTCCAGGCCGCCGGAGGTGAGTCGATCACGGGATAGGTCGTCGAGCCACACCGCGACGCCGGCGGCGCTCAGTGCGGCGAGTCTGTCGGTCATGCCAGCTCCTTCTTCAGTTCCCTGTCGTCGTGCCCTTGATCTCGCCGGTGCGCGACAGCGACGCACGGGCCGCCGCGATGACGTGATCCGGAGTGAACCCGAACTGCTCGAACAACACCTGGTGCGGCGCGCTCGCGCCGAAGTGCTCGATGCTCACGCACTCCCCATACTCCCCAACCAGCCGGTGCCAACACATCGCGATGCCGGCCTCCACGCTCACCCGCGCCTGAACGCCCCGGGGGATCACCTGCTCGCGGTACGCGGCGTCCTGCGCCAGGAACCACTCCAGACACGGCATGGAGACCACCCGGGTCGACACGCCGTCGGCCTCCAGCCGCTCGCGCGCCGTCAGGCAGGTGGCGACCTCGGACCCGGTGCCGATGAGGATGACGTGGGGCTGGCCGTCGGCGGCGTCGGCGAGCACGTAGCCGCCGCGCAGGGTGCCCTCGGCCGGGCCGTACCCGGAGCGGTCCAGGGTGGGCAGCGCCTGCCGGGTCAACGCCAGCGCGGTGGGCCGGTCGGTGTGGCTCAGCGCGCCCCGCCACGCCCAGGCGGTCTCGTTGGCGTCCGCCGGCCGGACCACGTCCAGGCCCGGGATCGCCCGCAGCGACGCCAGGTGCTCCACCGGCTGGTGGGTAGGCCCGTCCTCGCCCAGGCCGATCGAGTCATGCGTCCACACGTAGGTGACCGGCAGCTTCATGAGCGCCGCCAACCGCACCGCCGGGCGCATGTAGTCGCTGAACACCAGGAACGTGCCTCCGTAGGCGCGGGTGCCGCCGTGCAGGGCGATGCCGTTGAGGATCGCGCCCATGGCGTGCTCACGGACGCCGAAGTGCAGGTTCCGGCCGAACTCGTGCCCCGGGAACGCCTCGGTGGCGAACTCCGCCGGCACGAACGACGGCTCGCCGTCCAGGAAGGTGTTGTTGCTCTCGGCCAGGTCGGCCGAGCCGCCCCACAGCTCCGGCAGCGTCCCGGCGAGCGCGTTGAGCACCTTGCCGGACGCGGCCCGGGTGGCCAGGCCCTTGGCGTCGGCCGGGAACTCCGGCAGCGCGTCCAGCCAGCCGTCCGGCAGCCTGCGGGCCCGCATCCGCTCGAACAGCGCTCTGCCCTGCGGGTTGGCCTTGGCCCAGGCGTCGAAGCGCTGCTGCCACGCGGCGTTGGCGTCGCGGCCCCGGTCCACAACCTGGCGGACGTGTTTGAGGACGGTGTCCTCGACGGCGAACGACGCGCCCGGGTCGAAACCGAGCAGCTTCTTGGTCGCGGCGACCTCGTCGGCGCCCAACGCCGAACCGTGGATCTTGCCGGTGTTCTGTTTCTTCGGCGCCGGCCAGCCGATCACCGTGCGCAGCGCGACGAACGACGGCCGGTCGGTGGTGGCCCGGGCCTCCATGAGCGCCGTGTACAGGGCGGCGACGTCCTCGCCGTAGCTGCCCGACTCGTCGTAGTCGCGGCGCCAGTCGACGGTCTGCACATGCCAGCCGTACGCGGCGTAACGCGCGGCCACGTCCTCGCTCTTGGCGATCCGGGTGTCGTCCTCGATCGAGATCTCGTTGTCATCCCAGATGAGGGTCAGGTTCCCCAGTTTCTGGTGGCCGGCGAGGGCGCTCGCCTCGTGGCTGATGCCCTCCTCGATGTCGCCGTCCGAGGCCATGCACCACACGTTGTGGTCGAAGACCGACGCGCCGGCCGGAGCGTCCGGGTCGAGCAGGCCGCGCTCGCGCCGGGCCGCCATGGCCATCCCGACGGCGTTGCCGATGCCTTGTCCCAGCGGCCCGGTCGTGGTCTCCACGCCGGGGGTGTGGCCGTGCTCGGGGTGGCCCGGCGTCTGTGAGCCCCACTGGCGCAGGTGTCGAAGATCGTCGAGGCCCAACCCGTAGCCGGACAGATACAGCTGCGCGTACAGGGTCAGGCTGGAGTGGCCGCAGGAGAGCACGAACCGGTCCCGCCCGGCCCAGCCCGGGTCCGTCGGGTCGTGCCGCATGACCCGTTGGAACAGCAGGTACGCCGCCGGAGCCAGGCTCATCGCCGTTCCGGGATGGCCGTTGCCGGCGTGCTCGACAGCGTCCATGGCCAGCACCCGGACGGTGTCGACCGCGCGCCGGTCGAGATCCGACCAGGTCAGGGCGTTGGCGTTGTTGGCGGACACGATTGGTGTGCTCCCCACGTCGATGTGATCCACGGCTGGCGCGCTGGGCGCGGCGTCGGGCCTGCGGCGCTCGCGCACAGTCTCTGGGCGCAATCGTGCGGAAACCCGTCAGCAGGACTGACACTACCGAGCCGGGCGGAACTACGTGGTGTGGATGAGCCGGGTCTGTTCCTGGCGTGGCGCGGCCGGGCCCGGCTTATCGGTAGGCCCGCGGAGCGTCCCGGTGGCCTGCAAGTACCCTGTGGTGACTCGGCCAGGCGCCCGCGGGCAGCCCGCGCTCGGGATCTCGTGCTTCAAACCCCGCGCCGACGCCGGAAGGTGGCTCATCGACGTGACGCCGACAGTCAGCACGGTCAGCGACCGTCCGCCGGTCTCCGCCCCCGCCGTCGCCTCGGGCTCCCCGGCCGCGTTGGTGGTGGCCCGGCCGCGGCGCGATGTCCTGGCCGTCGTTAAGGCGTACGTGGCGCTCACCAAGCCGCGGATCGTCGAGCTGCTGCTGGTCACGACGGTGCCGGCGATGATGCTGGCGGCCAACGGCCTGCCCCGGTTGTGGCTGGTCGCTGTGGTGCTCGTCGGCGGTTCGCTCGCCGCCGGCGCCGCGAACGCCCTTAACTGCTACATCGACCGGGACATCGACCAGGTGATGCGCCGGACCTCGCGTCGCCCGCTGCCCACGCATGTGGTCGCGCCGAAGGCGGCGTTGTGGTTCGGGCTCACGTTGGCCTTCAGCTCGGTGACGATGATGGCGGTGTTCACGAACTGGCTCGCCGCCGCGCTGACAGCCGCAGCGATCGTCTACTACGACGTCGTGTACACCATGTGGCTCAAGCGCAGGACCTGGCAGAACACCGTCTGGGGCGGCATCTGCGGGGCGGCGCCGGTGCTCATCGGCTGGGCGGCGGTGACCGGTGGCCTGTCGGGCCCGGCCTGGGTGCTGTTCGCGGTGGTGTTCCTGTGGCAGCCGCCGCACTTCTACGCCCTGGCGATCAAGTTCAAGGACGACTACGCCCGCGCCGGGATCCCGATGCTGCCGGTCGTCGCCTCGGCCCGTCGGGTCGGCTTCGAGAGCGTGGTCTACGCCTGGCTGACGCTCGTCGTGTCGCTCGTCATGGTGGCCTTCGACGCGGGCCCGATCTATCTGGTGACCGCCGCGGTGACCGGCGGTCTGTTCGTGCTGGAGAGCCACCGGTTGTACGGGCGGGCCCGACGTGGCGAGCCGTTGAAGCCGATGCGGCTGTTCCACTGGTCGACGACCTACCTGACGCTGCTGTTCGTCGCGGTCGCGGTCGACGCGCTCGTCTGAGCCGGCCGACTGACCGTCCGAGGTCGTGTGGCTGCTGTCTCCGAAAAAGTGACGCCGACCGTTCCAAGAACGAACCGTGCCTAACTGGCAAATGTTCTTTTTTGTTAAAATCTGACATGTCGCATATTAATTTAGGAATTTTGCCCTTTTTGTCAGCATCCTTATGCTGATAAAAAGGTTATAGCTGACATGCTGTGGTGAAGGTCTCAACGGTTCAATGACGTAATTGGTATCACATTCATCTGCGGATAGTCCTACAGTTGCGTGTTGTTCTGCCTAGGCTGCGCGTCATGGCTGAAGGTTCCAACACCACGCTGACGACCGAGGTCCCGGCGAACGCCGTCACCCCGCAGGGGCTGGTGAGCGCGATCCAGACCTTTGCGGCCGCGCACGGCGGCGCGACAGCGGTAGTCGAGTACATCGGGCGCCGCGGCGCCCGGATCGTGCTGGTCGGTAAGGACGGCGTCTGGGGCGACCAGTTCGCCGAGACCACCGACGAGGCCCGTCGCGCGTGCGCGGCGGCCGGTATCGAGCTGGACAACAGCTGGGAACGAGAGTTGCTTGAGTCGATGAAGCCGAGCAACGACCTCTGGCGTTCGATGGGCCGTCGGCGGATCTCGCACTGACCCGCAGGAAGGGAACAGCACCACGGACCTGCCAGATGGCCCGGGCTGAGCGGCCCGGGCCATCTGCCGTCAAGTCATCTGCCGGGCTACCGGCCCGAGGTGGCGGCCTTCCGGCCGACGGCGTCGTCGAGCGCGCCGCCGCGGTCAAGCACGGCCAGCGTGGCGATCCAGACCAGGCAGGCCCCGACCAGATGCGCGCCGACCAACAGCACCGGCAGGCCGGTGAAGTACTGGACGAGGCCGATCAGTCCCTGGGCCAGTTCCACCAGGACCAGGGACGCGGCCGCCTCCACCGCGACCGCGGGCGCGCCCCACGCGCGCAGAATCAACCACGCCGCCACACTCAGACCGAGCAGCAGGAAGACCAGATCGGCGTGGATCTGCGAGATGTTCTGCGGGTCCAGGCCGTTGCGGGGGGCGTCCGGGTCGCCCGAGTGTGGGCCGCTGCCGGTGACGAGGGTGCCGACGAGCAGGACTGCGAAGCTGGTGGCGGCGAGCGTCCAGGCCAGCGGCCGCAACGGGCGAAGGGATCGGTCCGCCACCGGCGGCGCGACGATCATGTCGCGGGCCCGGCGCCAGAACTCGTACGCGACGCTGATCACCCCGATGGACAGCATGAAGTGGATGCCGACCACGAGCGGGTGCAGGGTCATCCACACCGTGATCCCGCCGACGACGCCCTGCGCCGCGATCCCGGCCAGCGCCAGCAGCGCGGGGCGGACCAGTCGGCGCGGCCGTCCCGCCAGGCGCCAGGCCGCGACGAGCCCGGCGACGGCGATCGCGCTGAGGACGATCGTCAGCAGCCGGTTGCCGAACTCGATCGCGCCGTGGATGCCCATCTCCGCGGTGGCGACCAGCGAATCGTCGGTGCACCGCGGCCAGGTCGGGCAGCCGAGTCCAGATCCGGTGAGCCGGACCGCCCCGCCGGTGGCGACGATCGCGGTGTTGGCGATGAGCGAAGCCAGCGCGAGTTGGCGGACGCGGATCAGCGCTCTGGCCGGGGCTGCGCGCTCGGCTGTCCCCGGGCGCCCGTCGGGAGGCCGCTGGGCGTGCGTGGCCCCGTCGACCTGCGGCGATCCTCCGGTGGACGGTGACGTGACGGTCATTCGGTCGCGCCTCGCTTCGCTCGGATGCGGCCATCGTACGCCCGATCTTGATCATGAAGAATGGGAGGTCGGACCCCGTGGCGGCGTTCTGTGGGCCCTGATTTGGCGGCGCCCCAGGAAATAGGTCACACTGGCGTAGTGAAAACCGACCTGCCTGCTCCCGTCCCGGCCACCGGGTGGTCGGCGCCGGTTGGGTCGGGCGCCGTCGTGGACCCAGGCTCGCCAGCGGTCGACAGCCGCACCCGGCAGCGTGTCGCCCGCCTCCTGCTGGAGCGTGGTCCTGCCACCGCGGCGGAACTGGGCGTTCAGCTGGGCCTGAGCCCCGCCGCCATCCGTCGCCACCTCGACGCGCTCATCGCCGCCGGCGCCGTCGCCGCGTGGGAGGGCGCCCGTCGTGGGCCACGGGGCCGGGGGCGCCCGGCGCGTGAGTTCGCGCTCACCGAGACCGGCCGTGACGAGATCCAACCGCACATGTACGGGGACCTGGCCACCGCCGCGCTGCGCTGGATCGACGCGAACAACGGCGCCGAAGCCGTCGCCGCGTTCGCCGCGGCCCAGGTCGCCGGCCTCGAACAGCGCTGCCGGGAGGCGCTGAGCAGCGCCGACGGCGACATGATGGACCGGGCCGAGGCGCTTGCGCGGGCCCTGACCGCCGAGGGCTACGCTGCCAGCGCGTCAGCGATCACCTCCGGCGGGCAGCTCTGCCAGCACCAGTGCCCGGTGGCCCACGTCGCCGCCGAGTTCCCGCAGCTCTGCGAGGCCGAGACGGCGGTCATCTCCCGCCTCATCGGCACCCACGTCCAGCGTCTGGCGACCATCGCCCACGGCGACGGCGTCTGTACCACCCACATACCCGCGCCCGGCCCCGTCGGGAGGCGCTCCGAAGAACACACTGTGAGGACGACCTGATGACCGAGCAGATCGCTCAGCCGACCCAAGAGGAGCACCTGGCCGCCCTCGGTAAGTACGAGTACGGCTGGTCAGACGCGGACGTCGCCGGCGCCGGGGCCCAGCGTGGCCTGTCGGAGGCGGTGGTCCGGGACATCTCGGCCAAGAAGAGCGAGCCGCAGTGGATGCTCGACCTGCGTCTCAAGGGTCTGCGGCTGTTCGGCCGCAAACCGATGCCGAACTGGGGCGCCGACCTCACCGGGATCGACTTCGACAACATCAAGTACTTCGTGCGCTCCACCGAGAAGCAGGCCACCTCGTGGGAGGAACTGCCGGAGGAGATCAAGAACACCTACGACCGGCTCGGCATCCCGGAGGCGGAGAAGCAGCGCCTCGTCGCCGGTGTCGCGGCTCAGTACGAAAGTGAAGTCGTCTACCACAAGATCCGTGAGGACCTTGAGGAGCAGGGCGTTCTCTTCCTGGACACCGACACGGCGCTCAGGGAGCACGAGGATGTCTTCAAGGAGTACTTCGGCACCGTGATCCCGGTCGGCGACAACAAGTTCGCCGCGCTGAACACCTCGGTCTGGTCCGGCGGGTCGTTCATCTACGTGCCCAAGGGCGTCAACGTCGAGATTCCGTTGCAGGCCTACTTCCGGATCAACACCGAGAACATGGGCCAGTTCGAGCGGACGCTCATCATCGTCGACGAGGGCGCGTACGTGCACTACGTGGAGGGCTGCACCGCGCCGATCTACTCGTCCGACTCGCTGCACAGCGCCGTCGTCGAGATCATCGTGAAGAAGAACGCCCGGTGCCGGTACACGACCATCCAGAACTGGTCCAACAACGTCTACAACCTGGTCACCAAGCGCGCCGTCTGCCACGAGGGCGCGACGATGGAGTGGGTCGACGGCAACATCGGCTCAAAGGTGACCATGAAGTACCCGGCCGTCTACATGACCGGCGCGCACGCCAAGGGCGAGGTCCTCAGCGTCGCCATGGCCGGCGAGGGCCAGCACCAGGACGCCGGCGCCAAGATGGTCCACGCCGCGCCGCACACGTCCAGCACCATCGTGTCCAAGTCGATCGCCCGTGGCGGCGGCCGCACCTCGTACCGCGGTCTGGTCCAGGTCCTGGAGGGCTCGCACCACAGCGCCAGCACGGTCAAGTGTGACGCGCTCCTGGTCGACACCATCTCCCGCTCGGACACGTACCCCTACGTCGACATCCGCGAGGACGATGTGAGCATGGGGCACGAGGCCACCGTCTCCAAGGTCAGCGAGGACCAGCTCTTCTACCTGATGAGCCGGGGCATGACCGAGGACGAGGCGATGGCGATGATCGTCCGGGGCTTCATCGAGCCGATCGCCAAGGAGCTGCCGATGGAGTACGCCCTGGAACTCAACCGGCTTATCGAACTGCAGATGGAAGGCGCGGTCGGCTGACCCATGACCACACAGGCAATCCAGGCGCCGACGGTGCCGCACATCACCAAGGCCGCGGTGCTGCGGTCGTACGACGTCACCGACTTTCCCGCCCTCACCGGGCGCGAGGAGGAGTGGCGGTTCACCCCGCTCGACCGGCTGCGATCGTTGACGGCGGCGCAGCTCCCGGCGGCCGCGCCGGCGCCCGCTCTGGAGCATGACGCGCTGCCGGCGGGGGTCGCCGTGTCGACGACGCCGCGTTCGGACGTCCGGGTCGGCAGCGTGCTCACCCCGTTTGACCGGATCAGCGCGATGGCCTTCAGCGGTGTCGACCACGCCCGCCTGGTCGCGGTAGCCGCCGACGCGGTGGTCGCCGAGCCGGTGCTGTTGCGCCTGACCGGCGACGACGCGAAGGCCGCCTCGTTCGGTCACACCGTCATCGAGATGGGCCGGTTCGCCCAGGCGACCGTCGTGCTGGAGCAGCGCGGCTCGATCACCCTCGCCGACAACATCGAGGTGATCGTCGGCGACGGCGCCCAGCTGACGCTGGTCACCATCGCCGACTGGGCCGCCGACGCGGTGCAGGCCCAGCACCTCGCCCTGAAGGTCGGTCGCGACGCGCGGGTGGTGCATGTCCAGGTCACCCTCGGCGGCGACCTGGTCCGTCAGTTCACCTCGGTCGACTACACCGGTCGCGGGGGAGAGGCCGAGCTGTACGGGCTGTACTTCGCCGACGCTGGCCAGCACCAGGAGCACCGCCAGATGGTGGACCACTCCACCCCGGACTGCCGCAGCTACGTCGGCTACCGGGGCGCGCTCCAGGGCGCAGGGGCGCACACCGTCTGGGTGGGCGACGTGCTCATTCGGGCCGAGGCGACCGGCACCGAGACGTACGAGATCAACCGGAACCTGCTGCTGACCGACGGCGCCCGCGCCGACTCGGTGCCGAACCTGGAGATCGAGACTGGCGAGGTCGCCGGGGCCGGGCACGCCAGCGCCACCGGTCGCTTCGACGACGAGCAGCTGTTCTATCTGATGTCCCGGGGCATCCCCGCGAACGAAGCCCGCAAGCTGGTGGTGCGCGGCTTCTTCGCCGAGCTGCTGAACAAGATCCCGGTGCAGCCGCTACGCGAGCGCCTCGGCGATGTGATCGAGGCCCGGCTGGTCAAGTCCGAGCGGGACCTCACGTGATCCGAGTCTGCTCCGTCGCCGACGTCTCCCCCGGGGCTGTCGTTTCGGCGGACCTGGACGGCACGCCGGTCGCGCTGGCGCACACGTCCGACGGCGAGTTCTTCGCCGTGCACGACATGTGCTCGCACGCCGCGGTGGCGCTGTCCGAGGGCGAGGTTGACGGCTGCTATCTGGAGTGCTGGCTGCACGGGTCGCGGTTCGACCTGCGCACCGGCAAGCCCTCCGGTCTGCCGGCCACCGAGCCGGTGGCCACCTTCCCCGTCGAGATCCGCGACGGTGACCTTTACGTAAGCCTGGAACCAAGTAATGGAGTGACGGTATGAGCACGTTGGAGATCCGCGACCTTCAGGTGTCGGTGAAGCTGCCGGACGGTGAGCTCAAGCCGATCCTGTCCGGCGTCACACTCACCGTGCGCTCCGGCCAGACGCACGCCATCATGGGCCCGAACGGCTCAGGCAAATCGACGCTGGCGTACTCGCTGGCCGGGCATCCCAAGTACGAGATCACCGGCGGCGAGGTGCTGCTCGACGGCGTCGACGTGCTGGCGATGTCGGTCGACGAGCGGGCCCGCGCCGGGCTGTTCCTGGCGATGCAGTACCCGGTGGAGGTGCCGGGGGTGTCGGTGGCGAACTTCCTGCGGACCGCCAAGACGGCGATCGACGGCGAGGCGCCGAAGCTGCGCACCTGGGCCGGCGAGCTGAAGGGCGCGATGGAGCGTCTGCACATGGACCCGGCGTTCGCCCAGCGCAACGTCAACGAGGGCTTCTCCGGCGGCGAGAAGAAGCGGCACGAGATCGTCCAGATGGAGTTGCTCAAGCCGAAGATCGCCATTTTGGACGAGACCGACTCAGGCCTGGACGTCGACGCCCTGCGGGTGGTCAGCGAGGGCGTCAACCGGGTCCGCGACAACGGCGAGACCGGTCTGCTGCTCATCACGCACTACACCCGGATCCTGCGGTACATCAAGCCGGACTTCGTGCACGTCTTCGTCGGCGGCCGGATCGTCGAGGAGGGCGGCCCGGAGCTGGCCGACAAGCTGGAGGCCGACGGTTACGAACGGTACGTGTCCGCCGCAGCAGCAGCTCAGGTCTGAGCGGGGCGCTGCGGTGACGGCCATCGAGATCCCGGCCGGCATGCCCCAGTACGAGGACATGCCCCGGCTTGACCCGCGCGAGCTGCGGGCGGACTTCCCCATCCTGGCCCGGCAGGTCAACGGGCAGCCGATGGTCTACCTGGACAGCGCGAACACGTCGCAGAAGCCGCAGCAGGTCATCGACGCCATGAGCGATCACCTGCTGCGGCACAACGCGAACGTGGCCCGCTCGGTGCACACCCTGGGCACCGAGGCCACCGAGGCGTACGAGGGCGCCCGGGCGAAGGTGGCGGCGTTCATCGGCGCTGCCAGCGCGGACGAGGTGGTGTTCACCAAGAACGCCACCGAGGCGATCAACCTCGTCGCCCACGCGTTCACGCCGGACGCGGCCGACCCCCGGTTCCGGTTGGGCCCCGGCGACGAGGTGGTGATCTCCGAGATGGAGCACCACTCGAACATCGTGCCGTGGCAGATGTTGTGCGATCGGGCGGGCGCGACGCTGCGCTGGTTCGGGGTCACCGACACCGGCCGGCTCGACTTCGACAACTTCGACGACCTCGTCAACGAGCGCACCAAGATCGTCTCGTACACGTACGTGTCGAATGTCCTCGGCACCGTCAACCCCACCTCGGCGATCACGGCCCGCGCCCACGAGGTCGGCGCGCTGGTGATGCTGGACGCCTCACAGGCGGTCCCGCACCGGGCCGTCGACGTGGCGGAGCTGGAGGTCGACTTCATCGCCTTCACCGGTCACAAGATGTGCGGGCCGACCGGCATCGGCGTGCTGTGGGGGCGCTCGGAACTGCTGAACGCGATGCCGCCGTTCCTGGGCGGCGGCTCGATGATCGAGACCGTGACGATGGAGCGCTCGACGTTCGCCGCCGCGCCGGCCAGGTTCGAGGCGGGCACCCCGCCGATCACTGAGGCCGTTGGTCTCGGCGCGGCCGTCGACTACCTGACCTCGGTCGGGATGGACGCGATCGCCTGGCACGAGAAGGAGCTGACCGCCTACGCCCTCGACGTGCTCGCCGGGGTGCCCGGCCTGCGGTTGTTCGGGCCGGCGGTCCCCGTCGGTCGGGGCGGCACCCTGTCGTTCGCCCTCGAGGGAATCCACCCGCACGACGTCGGCCAGGTGCTCGACTCGCTCGGGGTGCAGGTGCGGGTCGGTCACCACTGCGCCCGTCCGCTGTGCGTGCGCTTCGGGGTGCCGGCGATGACCCGGGCCTCGTTCTACCTGCACACCACCGTCGAGGAGGTCGACGCCCTGGCGCGCGGCCTGGAGCAGGTGCGGAAGGTGTTCGGCTGATGCAGCTCGACTCCTTGTACCAGGAGATCATCCTGGACCACTACAAGCGGCCGCAGGGCAAGGGCCTGCGTGAGCCGTACGGGGCGCAGGTGCACCATGTGAACCCTACTTGTGGTGACGAGATCACCATGCGGGTCTCGCTCAGGGGCGCGTCGGTGCAGGACGTCTCCTACGACGGCCAGGGCTGCTCGATCAGCCAGGCGTCGGCCAGCGTCCTGTACGAGCTGCTCAGCGGCGCGGAGATCGACGAGGCGCTCGCGGTGCACGAGGCGTTCGTGGCGTTGATGGCGGGGCGTGGCCAGGTCGAGCCGGATGAGGAGCTGCTGGGCGACGCGGTGGCGTTCGTCGGGGTGGCCAGGTATCCGGCCCGGGTGAAGTGCGCCCTGCTGTCGTGGATGGCGTTCAAGGACGCCGTGGCGCAGGCGGCTGTGGAGGCCGACGCTGCCGCCTCGGCCTCCGACGAAGGAGGAGAGGCATGAGCGACGACCAGTTCACCGCAGAGGAGTCGGCCCTGATCGCGGCCGCGTCGACGGGGCGGACCGTGGCTACTTCGCCCGGCCCCGCTGGCGCCGGGCCGGCGAGCACGGGCGCCGACCCGGCCGGGGGCCCGGCGGTGTCCAGCATGGTCTCGGCGCCGCCGGCGGCACGTCCGGACCGTCCGGATCGTCCGAAGGCAGCGGTCGCCGATGTCGAGGAGGCGATGAAGGATGTCGTGGACCCGGAGTTGGGGATCAACGTCGTTGATCTCGGCCTGGTCTATGGCGCGCACGTCGATGACGACAACGTCGCCACCCTGGACATGACCCTGACATCGGCGGCCTGTCCGCTGACCGACGTTATCGAGGATCAGACGCGTCAGGCGCTGACCACCGGTCCCGGCGGTGGTCTCGTCAATGATGTCCGGATCAACTGGGTCTGGCTCCCGCCGTGGGGTCCCGACAAGATCACCGACGAGGGGCGCGAGCAGCTGCGCGCCCTCGGCTTCAACGTCTGACCATCCTGGCCAGCGGGAACCCGCTGGCCAGGACTCTATTTCCCCAGCGCGTGCCGCCCCAGGTGCAGGCCGCCGCCTGGGAGGGATCACTCGCCGGTTCGGGATCGCCGTTCCGGCCGGGGAGATCGCTGTGCTTCATGTTCGGCCCGGGCGCCAGGCGCTCACTGTGCGTCGCACCGGCGCCACCGGCGGTGAGTGTCGCCATTGGCCGGTCCTGTCGGGCCGCCCGAGGCCGTGTGGTGACCGGCCTCGTTCCAGCGCGTCACGATCGCTATTTCGCCTTGCTGGTGGCGTTCTGAGCGTAAAACTACCGCCTGTCGCGTAGCAGGTGAGCTGCGTGACACGAACTCAGCCCGTTGTAGCGGCGTGGTATACGGAAAGCTATTTCGGCATTGGTTTCCATCAATAGGACAGATTCCTTGAACGGAAGTTGTAATCTCCCCCACATCTGGGTTTATGATTCGACTCACATCGATGGTTACCCCGCCACCGTGCTTGTTGTGACGCATCGTCCCCGTATGGCTGCGCCGCAGCGAGGCCCCCCACCGCACCGAGGAGACCCCATGAGAATGCGGACCGCGCTTCTCGCATTGACGACCGCTGCCGGCCTCGTGGCAGCCCCGGTCAACGCGTACGCCAGCCCCGCCGGCGACCCGCCCGTCCAGGAGATCGTCGGCGGAACCAAAGCCTCCGAGGGCCAGTTCCCCTGGGCCGTCAAGCTCGGCGGCTGCGGCGGCACCCTCGTCTCGCCGGACATCATCATCAGCGCCCAGCACTGTTTCACCTCCGTTGGCAAGAGCTTCAGCGGCCAGATCGGCAAGGTCCGGGCCGCGAACGGAGACCCGGTCAGGGGCAAGTCGATCGCCGTCGGCGGCGGCGTGAAGAAGGGTGACTGGGCGGTCCTCAAGCTCGACACTCCCTACAACAAGGTCACCCAGTACCCGGTGTTCCCCGCGGCTGACAGGTGGGACGCTCCGGCCAAGTTCCGCGCCGCGGGTTGGGGCACCACCAGCTCCGGCGGCTCAGTCTCCCCGGACCTGCTCTTTGTCGATGTGCCGCTGGTTCCGGACAGCAGCCCGCGCTGCTCCGAGGCCCCCTCGGTCGAGATCTGCGCTGGTGACCTCGTCAACGGCGGCGTCGACACCTGCCAGGGCGACTCCGGCGGCCCGCTGGTCTCCTCCAACACCGGAAACCACGCGAACACCAGGCCGGAGCAGTGGGTGCTCGTCGGCATCACCAGCTGGGGCATCGGCTGCGCCGGCAAGAACAACCCCGGCCACTACGCTCAGGTGAGCGCCGCCCGCGCCCAGATCCTCGCGGCGATCGACAAGGCCGGCGCCACCCGCCCGGTGAACATGGAGGGCTCGACCCCGAACCCCACCCCCACCCCCACCCCCACCCCCACCCCGACTGACCCGTCCGTCCCGGGCACCGACTGCGCCGTCAAGAGCACCTCGGCCACCGCGATCAACGACCGCGCCACCGTCGAGAGCCCGCTGAGCGTCACCAACTGCTCGGCTACGCCGTCGAAGACCTCCACCATCGACCTTCAGATCGCCCACACCTACATCGGTGATCTGGTGATCGACTTGGTGGCTCCGGACGGCACCGCCTACAACCTGCACAACCGCACCGGCGGCAGTGCCAACGACGTGCGCAAGACGGTCGCGGTTGATCTGTCCAGCGAGACCGCGAACGGCGTCTGGAAGCTGCGCGTCACCGACGCCGTCACCAACGACACCGGCAACCTGGAGTCGTGGAGCCTCAACCTGAAGGGCTGAGCCCTCCAGAGCTGAGCCGCGGACAGCACGACGGTGGCCGCGACCTGAGTCAGGTCGCGGCCACCGTCGTGCTGTCCGCGGCGCGAACCCGGCCACGATGGACCGCCGAGGACGGCTTCGCCGCTTGGCGGGGCCGGTCCAGGTAGCGTCGGCGCCATGACGAAGATGGCGGCAGGCGGCGGCCGTTGGGCGCAGGTGGCCCCGGAACGGATCGAGCGCTGGATCGCCGGGTTCGTCGAGCGGCACGGTCCGGTTCAGATCGGGATCGTCGACGGCGCGTTGTCCCTGGGCGCTGCCGACGGCGCAATGGCCCAGCTCCATCCGCCGGCCGGCGCCGCCACGCCCACGGACGTGCCCTCGTTCGTCGCGGGCGCGCTCGCCCCGCGCCGCCTCGGTCTGGTGCTGGCCCGCCGAGGCGCGGTAGCCGTGGGGGTCGCCCAGGGCCCCGACCTGGTCGTCTCGAAGGTGAACACCAGCTACGTGCAGGGCCGTACCGCGGCCGGCGGATGGTCGCAGCAGCGCTTCGCCCGGCGACGCGCCAACCAGGCAAGATCCGCCGCCGGCGAGGCCGCCGACATCGTGGCGCGGCTGTTGCTGCCCGAGGCGGGAGCGCTGGCCGCAGTGGTGGTGGGCGGCGACCGGGCGACGTTGGAGACGATCCTGGCGGACCGCCGGCTGGCGTCGGTGGCGGCGTTGCGGCGAGGCCCGCTGCTGGAGTCGCCCGAGCCCCGTCGCGCCGTCCTGGTCGAGGCGGTCGCCGCCGCCCGCGCGGTGCGGATCAGGCTGACCGACCCGCCACCGGAGCCCTGAGCCCGGTTAGAGGGCGCCGCTGAACGTGTCGCAGCGGGTCGGGTCGGCGCTGTCGAAGCCCACCCGGAACCACCGCTGACGGTCGGCCGAGGAGCCGTGGGTGAACGCCGACTCGTTGACCCGGCCGCCCATCTTCTTCTGGATGGCGTCGTCACCGATCGCCGCGGCGGTGTCCAGGCCCTGTTGGATGTCGTCGGCGGTGATCCGGGTGAAGATCTTGTTGCCGGTCGCGTCGTCGGTGCCGGTCGCGTTGCCGGCCCAGGCGCCGGCGTAGCAGTCCGCCTGCAGTTCCAGCATCACCGAGTACCGGTTGGCGTTGCCCGGGTCGCGCTGCTGCGCCCGTCGCATCTGGGCCTCGGTTCCGAGCAGGGTCTGAACATGGTGACCGTACTCGTGCGCCAGCACGTAGGGCTGGGCGAACTCGCCGGGGGCCCCGAGCTTGTCGGCGAGCACCTGGTAGAAGCCGAGGTCGATGTAGACGGTGCGGTTGGCCGGGCAGTAGAAGGGGCCGACACCGGAGTCCGCCGGGCCGCACCCGGTGCGCACCGCGTTGGCGAAGAAGGTCGTGGGCGCCGGCTGGTACTGGCGGCCGAACCGTTCTGGCAGGGCCTCGCGCCAGTAGTCCTGAACCGAGTTGACGAACAGGGTGTTGCGGCAGTCCAGGTGGCTGAGCCGGTCCGCGCGGGCGCACTTCTCGTTGAGGGCGACGTTGTCGACGGCCGGCTCGTCGCCGGCGAGCTCGTTCACCCCGAAGCCGCCGCCGACGAGCGTGACGATGACGGCGACGAGCAGACCGAGCCAGCCGCCCTTGCCGTTGGGCAGCGGGATCGGCAGGCCGCCAAGGCCACCTCCTGAGCCGCCGCTGCCGCGGACATCCTGCACCTGGCTGGTGTCGATCCGGGCCTTGTCGTTCAGTTCCATGACGTTCCGTTCTGCCGCGCCGGTGGCCGCCGGAGGACGGCGACCGCCTGAGGCTCTACCCGGACGGCCGCGCAGTCAACCGTGGATCGTCTCCCCGGGGGAGGGGTCAGTACAATCGGGCCCTGATGTTCGTGTTCGTCACTGTGCGTGCCCGCTGGCTCGCCGCCAAGAGCCGAGAGCTGGTTTCGAGAGCATGATCGCTGCGACCGCCCTGGAACTGCGCGCGGGCGCCCGGATCCTGCTGTCGGACACGACGTTGCGGGTGCAGCCGGGCGACCGGATCGGCCTGGTCGGCCGCAACGGCGCGGGCAAGACCACCACGATGAAGGTGCTGGCCGGCGAGGGGCAGCCGTACGGCGGTCAGGTGGACCGCCGCGGCGAACTCGGCTACCTCCCACAGGACCCCCGCACCGGAGACCTCACCGTCACCGCCCGTGACCGGGTGCTGTCCGCCCGTGGGTTGGATGTCCTGCTGTCGGAGATGAAGCAGATCGAGGCGAAGCTCGTCGACGACCCGTCCGACAAGCTGGTGCGCCGTTACGGGGCGCTGGAGGACCAGTTCGCCGCGCTGGGCGGTTACGGCGCCGAGTCCGAAGCCGCGCGGATCTGTGCGAACCTGGGCCTGCCGGACCGGGTTCTGGCGCAGACGATCGGCACCCTCTCGGGTGGACAGCGTCGTCGGGTGGAGCTGGCCCGGATTCTGTTCCAGGATGCCGCCGCCGGCGGTGGCGGCATCCTGCTGCTCGACGAGCCCACCAACCACCTCGACGCCGACTCGATCGCCTGGCTCCGGGGCTTCCTGGCCGGCCACAAGGGTGGACTGGTGGTTATCAGCCACGACGGCGACCTGCTCGACGCGGTCGTCAACAAGGTTTGGTACCTCGACGCGAACCGGTCGGTCGTCGACCAGTACAGCCTTGGCTGGAAGGCCTACCTGCAACAGCGCGAGACCGACGAGCGCCGCCGTAAGCGGGAGCGGGCCAACGCCGAGAAGAAGGCCGGCGCGCTCATGGCACAGGCCGACAAGATGCGCGCCAAGGCCACCAAGACCGTCGCCGCGCAGAACATGGCGCGCCGGGCCGAGAAGCTCATCGCGGGCCTTGAGGACGAACGCGCCTCCGACAAGGTGGCCAAGGTCCGCTTCCCCAGCCCGGCGCCGTGCGGCAAGACGCCGCTGACCGCCGTGGGACTGTCCAAGTCGTACGGTTCGCTGGAAATCTTCACTGATGTCGACATGGCAGTGGACCGGGGGTCCCGGGTGGCGATCCTGGGCCTCAACGGCGCGGGCAAGACGACCCTGTTGCGGATCCTGTGTGGCGTGTTGACCCCCGACACCGGTGAGGTTCGGCCCGGACATGGCCTGAGGATGGGCTACTACGCGCAGGAACACGAGACGCTGGACGTCGACCGGTCGGTGTTGGAGAACATGCGCAGCGCCGCGGTGGAGCACAGCGACACCGACCTTCGGAAGATCCTCGGGGCGTTCCTGTTCTCCGGGGACGACGTGAACAAGCCGGCCGGGGTGTTGTCCGGCGGTGAGAAGACGCGGTTGGCACTGGCCACGTTGGTCTGTTCCGGCGCGAACGTCATCCTGCTCGACGAGCCGACGAACAACCTGGACCCGGTGAGTCGGGAGCAGGTCCTGGAGGCCATTTCCCGTTATCCAGGCGCGATTGTGCTGGTCACGCACGATCCTGGCGCGGTCCTGGCGCTGCGTCCCGACCGGGCGATTCTGTTGCCGGACGGGGACGAGGACGCCTGGAGCGACGACCTGCTGGAGCTCGTGGAGTTGGCGTAGGCGATTGCTTATAGCTCCTGTTTGGCGATTCCGCTAGTCAAGCGTCGGGTAATTGACACTCATGTGCGTGTCGGTTGGCGAACGTGGAGGATCTGGCGCATGATCTTCGGAAGCGGTCTGATGGGCCGCTTCGTGACGATGATCAGAGATCACCATGATCAGTGACCACGGTCGATCGCGTTCCGGGCCGGGCTTGGGCCTGGCCGGCACAGCGGACGGCCGATGTCAACAGCTTCTCGCGCGTCACGGCCGACCAGCGGGCCCGCCGATCGTTATCACGTTTGGCCCCTGCGACCGGTTGGCCGGCACCACCGCCACCCACGCTGCCGTTGATGGCACCACAACGTCGCAACCAGCGCAGTGGCCCCCGGCACAGTAGGAAGAAACCGCACAGTCTCGGACGTGAGGATTCAACATGGCAGCCACCGGCACAGCCACCACCACTGACAAGGGTCGCCGGATCGTCGGAACCGAGCGTCAGTCGCTCTCCAAGGATCTGGTGAAGCGCTACGCCTCCGGTGAGAGCATCCGCGCCCTGGCGGCCTCGACAGGCCGCTCCTACGGCTTCGTGCATCGCGTCCTCACCGAGTCCGGCGTTCAGCTGCGCCAGCGCGGCGGGGCTCGTCGACGGAAGAAGGCCACGTCCTGACCGGCGCGCGGGCCCAGCGGCGTCGCGGGTCCCGATGAACGCGGCCGGGGTTCGGCTCGAACACGATGGGCCGGTGGCGACGGTGACGTTGTGTCGGCCCGTCGCGCTCAACGCTCAGACGCCGGAGACGTGGGCGGCGCTCGCTGACATCGGGAGGGTGTTGCCCGGCCAGATCCGGCTGGTCATCGTCCGCGGCGAGGGCACGTCGTTCAGCGCCGGACTCGACCGGGCTCTCCTCGCCGGCGGCGTCGTCGAGCCGGGGTCCGAGGACACTCCACAGAGCCTCGTCGCCCAGTTGGTCGCCGCCGGCCCGGACGCCTGCGCGGCCCGGATCGAGCAGTTCCAGCGGGGTTTCGCGTGGCTGAGCCGTCCGGACCTCATCAGCGTCGCGGCGGTGCAGGGGCACGCCATCGGGGCCGGATTCCAGCTGGCGCTGGCCTGCGACCTGCGCGTTCTGGCCAGCGACGCGCGGTTGGCCATGGCCGAGGTGACCCTCGGTCTGGTGCCCGACCTGGGCGGCACCAAGCGCCTGTCCGAGCTGGTCGGCTACGGCCGGGCGCTTGAGCTGTGCGTCACCGGCCGCCAGATCGACGCGGTCGAGGCGCACGCGATGGGCCTGGCGACCCTCGTCGTCGCGCCGGCTGACCTGGCCGGGGCGACGGACGACCTCGCGGCGGCGGTGTTGGCGGCGGACCGGGACGCGGTGGCCGAGATCAAGGCGTTGCTGTTGTCGGCGGGGAGCCGTGACCAGCGGGCCCAGTCGCGGGCTGAGCGGGAGGCTCAGACCCGACGACTGTTCCGCCTCGCCGGCCTCGGCGACTGAGGCCGGCGGCTCAGAGCAGCTGGCCGAGGATCATTCCCACGCCGATGACGACGACGAACCAGGCGAACGCCTGCCGGAGTCGTTTCGGGTCGATCCTGCCGGCGAGTTTCGCGCCGGCGAAACTGCCGAGCACCGCCAGCGCGGTGATGGCGGCCGTCAGTGGCCAGTCGACTGTGGTCGTCGACAGGTATCCGGCGAAGGCCGCCCCGGACTTCATCGCGATCACCAGCAGGCTGGTGCCGATCGCCGTCGGCATCGACAACCCTCCGAGCAGGACCAGCGCCGGCACGACGAGGAAGCCGCCGCCGGCGCCGACGAGGCCGGTGACCAGACCGACGGCGACACCCTCCAACAGGATCTTGATGACCGGCCGCCGCTTGGCGGGTCCGTCCTCGGCGCTCGGGGTGGAACGGGAGCGCAGCATCGCCCATGCGGTGGCGATAGTCATGATCCCAAAGGCCACTAGCAGCACGTTCGCCGGGATGAACGCGGCGACCCGACCGCCCAGGTAGGCGCCGACCATGCCCGCGCTGCCGAACAGCGCTCCGACCCGCCAGGCCACCCGGCCGGCGCGGGCATGTGGAATGAGGGCCACGGCGGCCGTCACGCCCACGACGATGAGCGACATCGCGATCGCCGGCTTGGCGTCGACACCGGCCAGATAGACCAGGATCGGCACCGTGAGAATGGACCCGCCCCCGCCCAGGCCGCCCAGGACCAGTCCGATCACCCCGGCGGCGGCCAGGGCGAGGACGAGCCCGAGGCTCACGCCCGCGCCCCGGTCAGCCGAACGAGCGCGGCGTCGATGTCCACGGCCTGGCGCGGTCGGTTGTAGGGGAGTCTGGCGAGCAGGTGGCCCATGGCGCAGGTGTCACTGACGGCCGCGAACACGAGCCCCGCGCCGACGGCGCCGGCCAGGTACCGCGCAGGCGCCCAGACGACGCTGACGAGGACCGCCAGCGCCACGATCGCGCCGGCAACGAGCCGGACCTGACGCTCCAGCCCCCACCGGGGCGTCCCGGGGGTGACCGGCCCGCCAGTGGCCGTCCAGGCGTTCATGCCGCCGTCGAGCACCAGGGTGTCTGCCAGGCCGCCGTCGGCGAGGGTCCGCTGGCGCCGCTGGGCCCGCGACCCGCCCTGGCAGACCAGGATCATCCGGGCGCCGGCGTCCCGAACGATCCGTTCCAGGTGTTCGTCGACCTGTGGCAGCGGCAGGTTGATGGCGCCGGGGATGTGGCTGCTGTCGAACTCGCCCGGGGTGCGGACGTCGACGACAAGGGTGTCGGCGTTGGTCGCTATCAGGGCACGGGTGGTGGTCGCGTCGATGATGGTCACTGCTGGGAGTCCTTTCCGGCCGCGCGTGCGGCGTGGCGGTGGGGCGGCTGTCAGCGGGCGAGCTGCTGCGCCAGCTCGGCGACGCCGGCGCCGCTGAGGACGACCGGGCGGTAGCCGGCGTCAGTCAGCAGCGACGCGGCGATCGTTGCCCGACGGCCGGAGCCGCACGCGACCAGGACCGGCCGGGACGAGTCCAGCCCCGTCGGGACGCCCTCGCTGAACAGCTCGGGCAGGAACCGCCAGACGGCGCCCGGGAGCGCGATCTCCCGGTGCTCGGACGGCATCCGCACGTCCAGGATCTGGGCGTCGGGCTGCTGGACGAGTTTGACGAACATGTCCAGCTCGACGACCTCGAAGGTCGCGGTAGCGGCCGCGTCCAGGTCCGTGACGACGCCGAGGACGGCGTCGAGGCCGATCTGGGCGAGCTGCGTGATGGCCTCGGCGACGTCCTGCCCCGGCTCGGCGACCAGGACCAGGGGCGCGCCGTAGGGCAGCAGCCAGCCGGTCCACGAGCCGAAGTCGGTGCCCAGCTCGATCGCGGTGGAACCGGGAAGCCGGCCCTTGGCGACCGCGTGCCGTGGCCGGATGTCGACGATCCGCGCGTCGTCCGGCAGGGTGGCCAGGTCGGCGAGGGTGAGGGCCGGGACGCTGGTAGCGGGCATCGGCGGGACGCCGGCGATGTTCGTGGGGCCCATGTGCGGGTAGAACGCCGGGATCGGCAGCGGCGTCGCCATGAGCTGGGCTGCGAAGGCGTCCTCGGTGGGCAGGGCGAGCAGCGGGTTCCCGTCGACCTCGTCGCCGATGGTGGAGGTGAACCGGCCGACGCCGCTGGTGGTGCAGAACGAGCCCTCGCCGTGGGTGGGTAGCAGCAGGACGTCGCGGGGGAGGCCGGCGAGCCGGTGCAGCGAGCGGTGCTGGAGCCGGGCGAGGGTGTCGGCGCGGGCGGGGCCGAGCAGATCGGGACGGCCAGCGGAAGCGACCAGCAGGCTGCCGCCGGAGAACACGGCCACCGGCTCGCCGTCGATGAGCACGAGGTAGCTGGTGTGCTCGGGGGTGTGGCCGGGGGTGTGGATGGGTCGGACGCTGAGCCCGTCCTCGGCTCCGATGTCTTCCAGGTGGAAGGCCGGGGTGTGCCGGTAGGCGGGGGCGGCGGCGGCCGGCATGACCAGTTCGGCGCCGGTGCGCCGGGCGGCCTCGGGGCCGCCGGAGACGTAGTCGTTGTGCAGGTGGGTCTCCAGGACGAAGCGCAGCTCGACGTTCTTCTCGGCGGCGGCTTCGAGGAAGCGGGCGAAGTCGCGCTGGGGATCGACGAGCACCCCGCGACCGTTGTGGGTCAGCAGGTAGGTGGTGTCGCCCAGACCAGGCGTGCGGAACGTGGTGATGTCCACCGGAAACTCCTTGTGCGTCGACGACGGTAGGGTCCTGTTGGGATTCTCGGAAATATCGAAGCAAGGCTATGCCCTGGACGGTCAGGCAAGGGCGAGGAAGAGTCGTTCCAGCTCGGCTTCGGTCATCGGCGGCTCGTCGCCACGCCGTCGGGCTTCGTCGCACCGGCGCAGGCCGGAGGCGACGAGCTTGAAGCCGGCCCGGTCGAGGGCTTTGGAGACGGCGGCGAGCTGGGTGAGCACCATCTCGCAGTCGCCGCCCACCTCGATCATGTTGATGACGCCGTTGAGCTGGCCCTGGGCGCGCTTGAGCCGGGCCAGGGCGTCGCCGGCCAGCTCCTTGTTCATCTCCATGGGGAGAACCATACCCCTGGGGGTATCTGGTTGTCACCGGACCCCGGCGATGGCATCCGTCACAGCGCGCCAGCGGGAACAATGAGCCCCGGCGCCGGCGTTTCAGCTGCCGATACCCGATGCCAAGGGAGACGCGTTTGAACAGCTCAATGGGCGGGTCCGGCTGGAGCATGATCCGGTCGATAGGCCGCGGCCAGGAGCTCGGCGACCACCAGCTCTCCCGTGGCGCGGCCCGCCGCATCATCGCCTTCGCCCGCCCCTACCGCGCCGACATCGTCGTCTTCCTCGTCACCGTCGTGTTCGCGGCGGTCATCGGGGTGGCCACCCCGATCCTGGCCGGCGACGTGGTCAACACCATCACCCGGGGCGGACCGGACGCCGGCACGGCCGTCATCAGGATCGCCGTCGTCATCGCCGGGCTCGCCGTCGTCGACGCGCTGCTGTCACTGGCCCAGCGCTGGTACTCGGCCCGCATCGGCGAAGGCATCATCCTCGACCTGCGGACGCAGGTCTACGACCACGTCCAGCGGATGCCGCTACAGTTCTTCACCCGCACCCAGACCGGCGCCCTGGTCAGTCGGCTCAACAACGACGTCCTCGGCGCCCAGCGGGCGTTCACCTCGACGCTGTCCGGCGTCGTCAGCAACGTCATCCAACTCGTGCTCACCGCCGCCGTCATGTTCACCCTGTCCTGGCAGATCACCACGCTGTCGCTGATCCTGTTGCCGGCGTTCATCCTGCCGGCCCGCCGGGTCGGCAGGAAACTCGCCGACATCACCCGCGAGTCCTACCAGCTCGACGCCACCATGAACGCCACCATGACCGAACGATTCGGCGTCGCCGGCGCGCTGCTGGTCAAGCTCTTCGGGCGGCCCGACGACGAAGCCCAGCGGTTCGCCGACCGCGCCGCCCGGGTCCGCGACATCGGCATCCGGCAGGCGATGTACGCCCGGACGTTCTTCGTCGCCATGGTGCTCGTGGCCGCGCTCGCCCAAGCCCTCACCTACGGCCTCGGCGGTTGGCTGGCAGTCAACGGCCAGGTCTCCGCAGGCACCGTGGTCACCCTCGCGCTCCTGCTCACCCGGCTGTACGGTCCGCTGACCGCACTGTCCAACGTGCGCATCGACGTCATGAGCGCGCTGGTCTCATTCGACCGGGTCTTCGAGGTCGTCGACCTCAAACCCGCGATCGCCGAACGCCCCGACCCGACGCCGGTGCCCGCAGGCCCCATCGGTCTCGCGTTCCGCGACGTGACTTTCCGCTACCCTAGCGCGGCCGAGGTGTCGCTGGCCTCGTTGGAAGGCGTCGCAGCCCTCGACCAGACCACCGCTGAGCCGGTGCTGCGCGGGGTGTCGTTCGCTGTCGACCCAGGTCAGATGGTGGCGCTCGTCGGCCCGTCCGGGGCCGGCAAGTCGACGCTGTCGATGCTGCTCAACCGGGTATACGACGTCACCGACGGCGCGGTGCTCGTCGGCGGCGTCGACGTGCGCGACGCCGCCGTCGCCTCGCTGCGCGGCGCCATCGGCGTCGTCACCCAGGACGCGCACCTGTTCCACGAGAGCATCGGCGACAACCTGCGCTACGCCCGGCCGGAGGCCACCGACGACGAGCTGTGGGCCGCTCTCGACGCCGCGCAGGTCGGCCCGCTGGTGCGGGCCCTGCCCGAACAGCTCGACACCGTCGTGGGGGAGCGCGGCTACCGCTTCTCCGGCGGCGAGAAGCAGCGCATCGCCATCGCCCGGTTGCTGCTCAAGGCCCCGTCGATCGTCGTCCTCGACGAGGCCACCGCGCACCTGGACTCCGAGTCCGAGGCGGCGGTGCAACGGGCGCTGTCGGCCGCGCTGACCGGGCGCACCGCGCTGGTCATCGCCCACCGGCTCAGCACGGTCCGCGAGGCCGACCAGATCGTCGTCCTGGACGCCGGGCGGATCGTCGAGTCCGGAACCCACCCCGACCTGCTCGCCGCGGGCGGTCTCTACGCCGAGCTGTACCGCACCCAGTTCGCCCTCGACGCCCCGCTGGTCGCCGACGCCGGTTAGCCGGCTGGCCGCCGTACCGCCTCCTCGACGAGGTCGAGCACCTCGTCGAGGGCGTCGGCGGGGCGGCCCATCGCCAGGTGCAGCACCAGACCGTCGTAGGCCAGCTCCAGGAACTGGGCGAGCACCCCCAGCGGCACGTCCTCGCGCAGCACCGCGGCGTCGCGTTGCCGGGACAGGCGTTCGCGGGTGGCCGTGCCGACCGCTTCGGCCCGCTGGGCCCACGCGGCGGCGAAGTCGGGGTCGGTGCGTAGCCGGCGGGACACCTCCAACTGGGTGCCGAGCCAGCCCGCGGTGTCCGGGGCGGCCGGGTCGGCGGCGCGGGCGAGCAGGTCGCGCATGACCTGGACCAGCCCGTTGCGGGCGACGGTGACGGCCATCTCCGCGGCGTCGTCCTCGGCGACGGCAAGGAACAGCGACTCCTTGTCCCGGAAGTGGTGGAAGATCGCGCCGCGGGAGAGCCCGGTCTCGCCTTCGAGCCGGCGGACGGTGGCGCCCTCGTAGCCGTGCCGGGCGAAGCAGACGCGTGCCGCGTCGAGGATCTCGCGGCGGCGGGCATCGAGCTGGTCGGGGCTAATCTTCGGCACGGCATGATCGTGTCAGTTGTCCCGGGGTGCGTGCAATCGCCGCCTACGGTTACTGCCGGTTGGATGATCTCGTAGCAGCTGACCGGTCAGACCCCATCGGGAGTGCTTCCGCCCGGTTTGGGCGGCCACGTAGGGTGCTTATGTGCCCCTTCTTATCCTGGCGCTGGACAACACCGTCATTGACCGGACGGGGCCGTTCCGTGCCTGGGCTCAGCGCTTTCTCGCCGACCTCGGCGCCCCCGCCGCCGACCTTGACTGGCTGATGGGCGTCGACGCGGACGGGCTCACGTCCCGCTGGGACGTCGCCGACGCGATCATCGACCGGTACCGGCTGACCCGATCCCCGTACGGCCTCGCCGAGGAGCTGCACGAGGGGCCGCTCGCCCGCACCAGGCTGTCCCCGCTGACGGCCGGGGCGCTGCGGATCGCCCGCGACGCAGGTTGGACGCCGGTCATCGCCACCAACGGCTCGGCCCACGAACAGGAGGACCGGATCCGACGCACCGGCCTGGACCGCTACGTCGCGGACTGGCTGATCTCCGAGGAGGTCGGGGTCAGCAAACCCAACCCCCGGATCTTCCAGACTTTGGCCCGGCGGGTCGGCATGAGGCTGGAGGGCGCCTGGATCATCGGCGACAGCCCGGAGGCCGACATCAGCGGCGCCTGCTCCCTGGGGCTGCGCAGCGTGTGGATCCACCGCGGTCGCAACTGGATCGAGCCGCGGTACGAGCCCACCCGCACCGCCGCGAACGTGGTGAGCGCCATCGGAGTGGTGCTCGGCGTCGACGACGTCGTCACGCGGTCATCCTGGTGACAACCGCGACGGCCGTCGCGTCAGCGCGTGAACCTTGACGCCGTGGGGCGGGTCACGGCGAACGTGACCCGCCCCACGGCGGTGGTCAGCCCCAGCTCAGGGCGGTCAGCCCCAGCTCAGCTGTCGAGCATCCGACGCAGCACGTACTGCAGGATGCCGCCATGCCGGTAGTAGTCGGCCTCGCCCGGGGTGTCGATCCGCAGCACGGCCTCGAAGCTAACCCCGGTCTCGGTCGACACGGTCACCGTCTTGGGCGTGACGCCCTCGTTGAGCGCCGTCGCTCCGATGATCGTGAACGTCTCCGTGCCGGTCAGCCCCAGCGAGTCAGCGGTCTGGCCGGCCGGGAACTGCAACGGCAGCACGCCCATGCCGATGAGGTTCGAGCGGTGGATGCGCTCGTACGACTCGGCGATGACCGCCCGTACGCCCAACAGCGCGGTGCCCTTTGCCGCCCAGTCCCGCGACGAGCCCGAGCCGTACTCCTTGCCGGCCAGGATCACCAGCGGCGCCCCGGCGGCCTGGTAGGCGGTCGACGCGTCGTAGATGGACGTCTGCTCGCCGGTGAGCAGGTTGACCGTGTAGCCGCCCTCGACGCCCGGGACCAGCTGATTGCGCAGCCGGATATTGGCGAACGTGCCGCGGATCATCACCTCGTGGTTACCTCGACGTGAGCCGTACGAGTTGAAGTCGGCCCGGGCCACCCCGTGCTCGGCCAGGTACCGGCCGGCGGGAGAGTCGGCCTTGATCGCGCCGGCCGGGGAGATGTGGTCAGTGGTCACCGAGTCGCCGAGCTTCGCCAGCACCCGGGCGCCGGCGATGTCGGTCACCGGCAGCGGCGAACGGTCCATCCCCTCGAAGTACGGGGGCTTACGCACGTAGGTGGACTGCCCGTCCCAGGCGAACGTGTCGCCGGTCGGGGTGGGCAGGCCGCGCCACTGTTCGTCGCCGGCAAAGACGTCGGAGTAGTCGGCCGTGAACATGTCCCGCCCGATCGAGGAGGCGATGACCTCCTCGATCTCGGTGGCGCTGGGCCAGATGTCACGCAGGAACACCGGCTGACCGTCGCCGCCGACGCCCAGCGGGTCGGTGTCCAGGTTGATGTCCATGGTGCCGGCGATCGCGTACGCCACGACCAGCGGCGGCGACGCCAGGTAGTTCATCTTGACGTCCGGGTTGATCCGGCCCTCGAAGTTGCGGTTGCCCGACAGCACCGACACGGCGGTGAGGTCGTTGCCCTGGATCGCCGCGGAGATCTCCTCGGCCAGCGGGCCGGAGTTGCCGATGCAGGTGGTGCAGCCGTACCCGACGGTGTGGAAACCCAGCTTCTCCAGGTACGGCATGAGGCCGGAGCGCTCGTAGTACCCGGTGACCACTTTGGAGCCCGGCGCCAGCGTGGTCTTGACCCACGGCTTGCGGGTCAGGCCCTTGGCGACGGCGTTGCGGGCCAGCAGGGCGGCGCCGAGCATGACCTGCGGGTTGGAGGTGTTCGTGCAGGACGTGATGGCCGCGATGACCACGGCCCCGTGGTCCAGCTCGAACTCCGTGCCCTCGACGGTGACCCGGGTCGGCCTGGTCGGCCGGCCGTCCGCCCCGAACGCGGCCGAGATCAGCTCGGTGTGCGGCTTGTCGGCCGGGTCACCGGCGCCGCCCTCGCCCATCGCCGGCGGGTCGCTGGCCGGGAACGACTCGGCGCTGGCCTCGTCGACGCGCCCCTCGACCCCGTCGCCCTGGTCGCCCACGGCGACGTAGTCGCGCAACGCGGTGCGGAACATGTCCTTGGCGTGGCGCAGCGGCACCCGGTCCTGGGGGCGCTTCGGGCCGGCCAGCGACGGCTCGATCGTGGACAGGTCCAGCTCAAGGCGCTCAGAGTAGTTCGGCTCGGCTGCCGGGTCGTGCCACAGGCCCTGCTGCTTGGCGTACGCCTCGACCAGCGCCAGCTGCGCGTCGGGGCGGCCGGTCAGCCGTAGATACTTGATCGTCTCGTCGTCGATCGGGAAGATCGCGGCGGTGGAGCCGTACTCGGGGCTCATGTTGCCGATGGTGGCCCGATTGGCCAGTGGCACCGCGCCGACGCCAGGACCGTAGAACTCGACGAACTTGCCGACCACGCCGTGCTGACGCAGCATCTCGGTGATCGTGAGGACCAGGTCGGTGGCGGTGGCGCCGGCCGGCAACTCGCCGGAGAGCTTGAAGCCGACCACCCGTGGGATGAGCATGGACACCGGCTGGCCGAGCATCGCGGCCTCGGCCTCGATGCCGCCGACGCCCCAGCCCAGCACACCCAGGCCGTTGACCATGGTGGTGTGCGAGTCGGTGCCGACGACGGTGTCCGGGTAAGCCTGCCCACCGCGTTCCATGATGGTGCGGGCCAGGTACTCGATGTTGACCTGGTGCACGATGCCGGTCCCGGGTGGGACGACCTTGAACTCGTCGAATGCGGTCTGACCCCAACGCAGGAACTGGTAGCGCTCGCGGTTGCGCTGGTACTCCAGCGCGACGTTGCGCTCAAGCGCGTCGGAGCGGCCGAAGATGTCGGCGATGACGGAGTGGTCGATGACCAGCTCGGCCGGCGCCAGCGGGTTCACCTTGGACGGATCGCCGCCGAGATCCCGGACGGCCTCGCGCATGGTGGCCAGGTCGACCACACAGGGCACGCCGGTGAAGTCCTGCATGAGCACCCGCGCCGGGGTGAACTGGATCTCCACGCTGGGCTCGGCGCCGGCGTCCCAGCCGCCGACGGCGCGGATCTGCTCGGCGGTGACGTTCGCCCCGTCCTCGGTCCGTAGCAGGTTCTCCAGCAGGATCTTCAGGCTGTACGGCAGCCGGTCGTGCCCGGCCACGGCGTCGATCCGGTAGATCTCGTAGCTGGCGTCGCCGACGCTCAGCTGACTCTTGGCACCGAAGGTGTCGAGGCTCGCCACGTCCTACTCCTTCACGCTGTCTGGCTCGCCCGACCGGAGGCGGCAGGCGGAGGTCTCAATGATGGTCATCAGGTGCAGTCTGTCGCAGTCCACGGATCAACCTTCGGGTTAGGGCTAGCTAACCCGAAGCTGAGCCGTCTTTAAAACCGTACGTCCGTCTTGTTAGATTGGCAAGCCCTTCCGTGACATCACCGACCGTGTTCGGCGCGTCGTTCGACACGCCATCCAAGCTGTTGTATAAGGCCAAACCCCTGCGCCCGGCCTGACCTGGTCATTACGGTCGCCACGAAGGCAGTTCGCGCGATCGGGGGACGCGAACGCCCGCGCTGAAAGGGGCTTTGCTTCATGACCGCAATGACAACCACGCCGACGCAGTCCAGCCAGCAGACCATCGACCCGAACATGATTCAGCAGCTGCTCGCCCAGGCGCAGCTCGCCGCATACCAGGCGCAGCTCGCGCAGCAGCAGCAACAACAGCAGTTCGCTCCGCAGGGCCTGTTCGGGGACATCGCCGGAGCGGTCCTGCCGCAGGTTGGTGGCGCTCTGGGCGGGGCGTTGGGTAACCGGGGGATCGGGCAGCAGCTCGGGGGTATCGCCGGTGGGCTGGCGCAGCGGTTCC